>NZ_FOJB01000002.1 GCF_900109955.1 Aliiroseovarius sediminilitoris
TGGGCGGGCTTAGAAGAGCAAAAAGCAGCATGAAATCTAAACCTGATACACCTTAGAAACGCTGCAAACCTGTCCTAAAAGGTGGGACCACTTCAGCCATAGGGCCAGGAATTGGCAAAGCCCGCTTCAGGATCAAACAGAAAAAGATGCGAGGTATGCGCCATTGTGTAACCGTCAGGCGCGGTGGCTTCTTCAATTCGCTCGAAAAAGATCGGGAAGGTTTTCGACGTTGCCGCGATTTGCTCGGGTGTGCCGGTCAGACCGATAATGCCCGCGTTGAACAGAGGCACATAGTTGGCGAGTTCCAATGGAGTATCTCGCTCAGGATCGACCGATATGAAGATTGGTTGCACCTTTGACGCATCGTTCCCCAACCCCTCCATCACGGTGGTCACTTCAGACAATGTAGTGGGGCAAATGTCAGGGCAGTTCGTAAAGCCGAAGAACACCAGCATCCACCGCCCTGAAAAATCGCGTTTGGTACGGATCATGCCCTGGTGGTCGGTCAACTCGAAGATTGCTCGGAACGCCGTCTCGTCATTGCGAGATTGATCGGCTCGGTAGTCCGACCAAAGCAGCAACCAAACAAAGGCCAACGTCGCAATGCCCGCCAGCGTCCATAGGACTTTCCGAAACGCTTTCAGTTTCAATGTAAACCGCCTGCTATGGTTCTTTCATTGCTGTGTGCATTTGCATCCTCCAGCTACTAGAGGTTCAATCCCTTTAAGCCCCATGCGACGCGGAGTCACACGGTTGTGAGCAACAGACATCCCTTGAAAATTTTGCCTCAAAAACCTACAGTTACTTTACATTCAAGGGGACCATACATGTTCACTATCGGAACGCTCGGAAAAAAGACCGGCACTAAAGTTCAAACCATTCGCTACTATGAGCAGATTGGCCTGATGCCTGAGCCCGGCCGGACCGAAGGTGGACAAAGGCGCTATCGAGAAACCGACCTCGACCGCCTGTCTTTCATCCGCCACGCCCGCCAACTAGGGTTCCCGCTGGAAGCCATTCGAGAACTCTTGGATTTGTCCGACGATCCAAACCGTCCCTGCCATGATGCGGATGCCATCGCGCGTCGTCAGCTTAAGCAGGTCGAACAAAGGATGGCGCGTTTGGAAGCACTTCGAACGGAGCTAAAACGCATGGTGCATGAGTGCAGCGGCGGAAAGACTTCGGAATGTCTTGTCCTGGAAGTATTGAGGGACCATTCCGAGTGCCTGACCGACCACGAGGAAATTGGTGCCTAGGGTGCGAGAAGCAGGTTTCTTTGGAAATGCGGAACCAATACAGCTTTTGCAGGTTAATCATGTAACCGTCGCGAAGGGGACCACATGGCAACGCCAATGAATCGCTCTGAACATAAGATATTGTGGGTCGTCTTGGTCCTGAATGCAGCTCTCGCGATTGCATTTTTTGCGACGGGCACTTTCGGTGATTCCAACGCGCTGATCGCCAATGGGCTCGACAATCTCTCCGACAGCCTCGTCTACGCAATCAGTCTTTTTGCGTTGTCGCGCACCGGAAAATGGAAGCGGACAGCGGCGAACGTGTCAGGTGGTCTGCTTATTTTTTTCGCTCTTGGGATTCTTTATGATGCGTGGCGTCGGTATTCGGGGGGGTCCGAACCGCTCGGGTCAATCATGATTTTAATGGCGCTTATTGCCGCTTTTATCAACGCGGTCTGCGTCTGGCTGCTTGCCCAGTTGCAGGACCCGGATGTCAATATTCGTGCTGCCAATACATTCAGTTGGAACGACTTCGCAGCCAATCTTGGAATTCTCGTGGCTGGTGGTTTTGTCGCTTGGTTGGGAACAAACTGGCCAGACCTTTTGGTCGGCGCCATTGTCGCCGGCATCGCCTTTTGGGGGGGGCTGAAGATACTAAGGGACGCTCATCAAGAACACCACAAGGCCGTGCATGGCGATATCCAATAATGAAATCACATGGGGCATTCGGCACTTGAAGCTACAGTCGCTGTAGCAAATAGACCTGTTTCATCATGATTCGAGGAACAACAATGCGACAAAAAACCGATCCCCTGCATGCCGCCAGCAAATTGTTGGATTTCGATGATGATCGTATCGCCAGATTGATCGCGGATCGCGGATGGCGCGAACTGGACGAGTTTGACCGGATCGGTGCCATCTACGACTTTGTCCGAAACGAGATCGCCTTCGGCTACAATCAGGCGGATGATATACCCGCCTCACAGGTTCTTTCCGACGGCTATGGGCAGTGCAACACCAAAGGCACGCTTTTCATGGCGCTGCTGCGCGGCGTTGGCATTCGGTGTCGATTGCACGGCTTTGCGATCCATAAAGGCTTGCAGCGCGGTGTGGTCCCCGAGTTGGTATATCCCCTCACGCCGAAAGAGATCCTTCACTCGTGGGTAGAGATCGAATTTGAACATGCGTGGATCAATCTCGAAGGCTTCATCCTTGACGACGCGTTCCTCAACGTTCTTCAGGCATCTTTTCCCGGAACGAACAGTCTGTGCGGCTATGGCGTCGGCACGGATTGTCTAAGTGCTCCTCCCGTCATGTGGGAGGGGCAAGACACCTATATTCAGAGAACCGGCATCGTTCAGGATTTCGGGGTGTTTGAGACCCCGGACACCTTTTATGAGACCCACGGACAATCCTTCGGTTGGCTGCGGGGTATCCTGTATCGCCACCTCATACGGCACTGGATGAATGCTCGCGTTCGCGCCTTTCGCAGCGGTCGCATGAAGGCCCACAACGGTGCGACACATGCACACAAGGAAGCTGCCAATGCCACATGATCACGGACATGCCCATATCGATCCGGATTCGGGGGATCGCAGGATCTCTCTTGCGATCTGGGCCAATGGCCTTCTGACCGTTGCGCAGGTCGTCGGCGGTATTTTTGCAGGCAGCTTGGCCCTGATCGCCGATGCTCTTCACAATTTCTCCGACATGGCCTCGCTCGTGATTGCCTTCGGCGCCCGCAAAATCGCGCGCCGCCCGGCCGATGAACGTATGACCTTCGGCTATGGTCGGATCGAAATCGTCGCAGCTTTGATCAACTACACCACCCTCATCCTAATCGGACTCTACCTGATCTATGAGGGTGGTATGCGCATGATCGACCCACCCGAAGTCATGGGATGGACAGTGGTCATTCTTGGAGGGATCGCGCTGGTGGTTGACACGCTGACCGCGATGTTGACCTATTCCATGCAGAAGGGGAGCGTGAACATCCGCGCGCTGTTCCTCCACAACCTGTCCGACGCGCTTGCGTCGGTGGCCGTGATCGTCGGTGGGACGCTCATCATCCTTTACGACATGCGTTGGGTTGACCCCGCCATCACCATCGGCATTGCGCTTTATATCCTGTATCTGTCCATCACCGAGATCGGAGGCCCGATCCGCACCCTCATGCTGGGAAGCCCGCCCGACATTGACGGCACCGAAGTGGTTGCGGCGATCCAGAGTGTCGACGGCGTCGCCGATGTGCATCACATCCATCTGTGGCAGATGCAAGAACACGCCGCGGCTTTGGACTGCCATATCGTTGTCGAACGCAGTCGGATGGAGGACATTGAAACCATAAAATCCGGCATCAAGGCAGTGCTCCGCGAACGCTTTTCGATCGAACATTCCACGCTGGAATTCGAGGCAAAAGACACCGCGCATCAGAACGCCCATCTGTTCGGACATGGATCATAAGCGCGGCGCAAGGCGCCTTGTTTGCCCTTGGACTAGCTGCATTGGCCCTTGCCCCGTTCGCCGAAGGGCCGTGGTTGCGCGAGCAGTATTGCGCGAAATGCGATGATGATTGTGCCGAGATGCGTAGGTTCTTGTAAGATGCTGGCTCATGGCCTGGATATTTTGACAACCTCAAGCTCAACGCATCTCATCCGGGCAAGTCTTCATACCAGAGTTGCAGGGAACATCTGAAACAGCCTTTGTTTATGGTTTTCCTTTTTGACAATGGGCGTGCCAGCCTTCGCGCCTCTCGTGGAAGACGCCACAGATCGGATCGATCACCTTTGTTGCGCCACCGTGAGGTTCACTCGGACGTGTGAAAACGGCTGGGGCGAGGGCGGTGATCGCCATGTTTCATCTCTGACAGCGATTTATCCAATCGCTTGCGATCAGCGTCGGAAGGCCCTTGGGCGAGGGATCAAGCCGTTTTTGCTGTTCTTTCCGGGGTTTTGCCGGACCGGCCCGAATGCGCCCACCAAATCAAAATAAGTCCGGCAGCGAGCATGGGCAGGGACAGGATTTGGCCCATGGTCAGCCCGCTGTTGCCAAAATGCAGGGCATGACCAATTGGGTTCGTATCGGTTACGAATTGCAGATCAGGCTGGCGCACCAGTTCGACCAGCCCTCGTGCCAAGCCATAGCCGACAAGGAACAAACCGGTCAGGGCTCCTGGTTTGCGCAGCCAGTCACGCCTCAGGGCAAGCGTCAAAAGGACGATCCCAAGCACCAGGCCTTCCAGAACGGCTTCGTAGATCTGCGATGGGTGGCGGGCACAAAGCCCGACCACTCCGGCACAGGTCTGGGCGGCCTCACCGGGAAACACGACGCCCCAAGGAAGAGTGGTCGGGCGGCCCCACAATTCCGCATTGATGAAATTTGCGCTCCGCCCAAGGAAAAGCCCTATCGGTGCCGCCAAAGCAAGCAAGTCCGCCAGACTCAGGACGGGAAGACGGTTTCGCATGGCGAAGATAAGGGCCGCGACTGAAACACCCAGGAATCCACCATGAAAGGACATACCACCTTGCCATACCTTAAGGATATCAAGGGGTTGTGACAGGTAGTATCCCGGTTGATAAAACAGGACATATCCAAGCCGTCCACCCAAAATAACCCCGACGATCACCCAAGTCAGCAGATCCTCCAGCTGCGCCGGTGAAAGCGGCGCCTCGCGCCCAGGCCAAACAGCAGTGTTTCGGACCAATCGAACACAAAGCCGCCAGCCAAGCAGCAACCCCACGATATAGGCCAGCGCATACCATCTGATTGCAATGTGAAGAGACCATAGATCGATTGAGAAAATCTCGGGAGATATCTCAGGGAAGGGGATGGCGGCGACAATCATTTCGTTTCCTTAAACTTGGGAGGGGTGTGGGGAGATCGCCGTGAGGCGGAATTGCGGGTAAGCGCGAATACGAGCATTGGGATGGCTGTCAGCAACCCAAGGCCGAGCGCCACCCAACCTGCGGGGCCGTATCGACCCGATATGGCTTCGGCACCAAAATAGGCCAATGCAAAACTGGCGGGCAGTATACCAGCCATGGTTGCAATGAGAAATCGCCACAAATGAAGGCGACTCAGACCGGCTGCGTAGCTCATGACATCGAAAGAAATAAAGGGCAGCAGGCGGCTGATGAAAACAGCAACAGTCAAAGCGTTTTGTGACCCAAGCAGGCCTGCCTCAATCCGTGCGCCCAAAAGCCGCTCGACAGTCCGCCGACCAAGAATGCGGGCGATCAGGAACGCGACGAGGGCGCCAGTTTCCGCACCGATAGCGACATAAAATGTGCCAGCAATCTGCCCAAATGCGGCGCCGGCAGCCAATGCGATAGGTGCGCTTGGAATAGGACTCGCCACGACGGCAATGGTCATAAGCGCAATAACAGCAAGAGGACCAAAAACCCCGAGACCCTCAACCCAAGACCGTATGGTATCAGGGTTCAAATCAGCCAACATAGGAGAGAACTGCCACCAAAGCGCGATGATACCCGCAGCACCAAGAAGCGCGGCGACAACGATTTTAGCTTTGATTGCGGGCCTTCCCGGCATTTTGTGCTTTCTGAATTCGGATATAGCCGTTCCCGAAAGGTGAGGCGTCTCAGCCAACGGTGAACTGACCCATCATCCCTGCATCTTCATGTTCGAGGATATGGCAATGGTACATATAGGGCGCATTGGCCGGGGCGGGTTGGTCAAATCGGATCAGCAGGTCGACCGCGCCATTGACCAAAACGGTGTCTTTCCAACCCGTATTCTGAGGTCGCGGCGCGCGACCGTTCTCAGACAAGACCTGAAACTTGGCACCATGGACATGAAACGGATGCATCATCATATCAGCGCTGACTGTCCATCGCTCGAATGCCCCTTGGGTCACACGGAAATTGATCCGGTCCATCGCGAAGGCGTCGCCATTGATCGAGAACATACTGTCAGAACGTCCAAACATCATTCCCATTCCCATGGGCATATCCAACGAAAGACGTCGCCAGTTCGCATTGGCGGCATTCCCATTTGGACGGGTGCCTCCAAGGTCGTCAGGCAGTTTCGTGATCCGAACGGGAAGGGTGGTATCAACGGTAAAGGGCAATACGGTGAAGCGCCCGCTTTGCTGGCGTTGACCCCCCATCATGCCACCCATCATCCCGATATTGGGATTGTGTTCAGAGGTCAGCGTCACGTCGCGCTCATTTGAGAAATCGACAAGGACTTCGAAACGTTCGCCGGGCGAGATGAGCAATTTCGACAATTGGATCGGCTTGTCCAGATAGCCGCTGTCGGTGGCAACAAGATGCATGGGCCGATCATCCGACAAAGCAAGCGTATAGATACGCGCATTCGACCCGTTCAACAGACGAAGACGAACCAATCCCTTGGGCACAACAGCAGAAGAGCCGACCTGGCCATTGATCAGGATGGTATCACCAAGAAATCCCATCATTCGGTCGGGCATGGAAGGGGAAAGGTCAAAGTCACCTCCTCGTGTAAACCGCCGATCCTGCAACACCAAAGTCAGGTCGTCGACACCATATTCCGACGGCAATCCACGCGCATCATCCTGACCATCGTCAATCTGAAGCACGCCTGCCAGCCCCAGTTGAACCTGCCGGGCAGTCGCCCCGTGAGCGTGGGAATGATACCAAGCGGTTGCTGCTGGCTGGGTGATCGCCAGTTCAGGCGACCAGGTTTTTCCCGGCGCGATGGGTTGATGCGGGCCACCATCGACCACCCCCGGCACAAGAAGGCCGTGCCAATGCACTGAAATCGTTTCGTCAAGTGAGTTGTAGACGTCGACCTGGGTTGAACGACCTGTTGGCATTCGCAAGGTTGGACCCAGGAAGGGTTGGTTGAATCCCCAAGTGTTGGTGCCGGACGAGCCTACAAACCCTGTTTGCCCTTTCAGCGCCTCCAACCGAACCTGCCCCGCTGACCTGGCGTCCAAAAGTGGCTGCATGGTCAGCCGTTTTACCGCCGCCTGGCCAAGGGAAAAGGACGATGTCCCCACAAGAAATGCGCTGGCAGACAGGCTGCCAAGGAAAGTCCGGCGTTTCATTCGCTTTTTCTCCGGTTCACAGCCTGAGAACAGACGGCAAGTCAGAGATTGCCTGCTGTGCGGTGACGACCGGCAGACCGGCCTTGACCCATCCCGGTCCGCTGCGTGACCCAAGCATTCCATCTGCCACATCGATAAAACTATCATATCCAGACTTGCGAAGACTGCTCATCACACTGCCGGATCGCCCACCCGTTGCGCAAATCAGGGCAACGGGGCGGGTTTCGGCCAGATCACGTGCGGCAAACAGGCGTTCGGGAAAACGCTCATCGTGCAGGCTGACAGGCCAGGCACCCTGAGCTACGCCTGTTTGGCGCCATTCCTCCGCGGAACGAATATCAAGCATCCGTATCAGGTCCTGTTTCAAGGCTTCGAATGCCTCTGCGGAAGTCCAGATGTCACGATTCTGGGCCAGCGTCGCTGTAGCAAGTGCCTGAACGGGTAGAGATGCCAGGAAGACCAGAGTGCTTCGGCGTGAAAATTTCATCTTCTACACTCCCGAAACGACATCAAGCTGCCTCGATCGCTGTGCGCAGCATGTCACGAACTTCACCGGCCACCTCATGCAGCCCGCTATTCTCGACGGCCGCCATGGATGCGACCGGGTCGATTGCACTGACTTCAGTGCCACCGTCTACCTGACGCAGGATGACGTTGCAGGGCAACATCGCGCCGATGCGCGGCTCCAGCCCAATGGCCTGATGCGCCATTTCAGGGTTGCACGCGCCTAAGATGCGGTAGCCGTCCATGTCGACGTCAATCTTCTTTTTCATCGTGGCCTTGACGTCGATTTCGGTCAAAACGCCGAACCCCTGTTCACTCAGAGCGTCACGCACGCGCATTTCTGCATCATCAATTGACACATCGGAAAGCAGCCGGTTGAAAGTGTATGTCATCATGTATCTCCTCTTGGAATTATTCCGACCGACATCGGGGGGAAGTCTAATGTCGGTCGGAGCACCGGGTGCATACCATTTGGATGCACCCAGTTAAACGTCTCAGTTGTTTTCAGTGCTGTTCTCGGTGCCGGTATCTTCGCTTTTTTCTGTGCCGGTATCGTCACCCATCATTCCTTCGGAAGACGGACGCATATTCATACGCTTGGCAGGGGTTGTCATTTCACTTGGTGTCACCATGCCGTCCCCATCCGAATCAAGATACTGGAAACGGTCAACCATCATGGACCGGGTGATTTCACCGTGCAGAACTTCGAACTCCTCAAGTGATAGCGCACCGTCACCATTCGTGTCAGCATCCGCGTGCATTGACTGCAATTGGCCAAGTGCCTCGTCACCTGAAACAATCCCATCACCATCGACATCAAATCGGTCCATCATCGACCCGCGCATGAGAGACATCATATCTTGTCCCATCATTCCCTGCGATCTGGCCGCTCCCATGTTGCCCATGCCAGCACCCATGTTGCCCATGCCGCCGCCCATGTTGCCCATGCCGGCACCCATGTTGCCCATGCCGCCGCCCATCATCCCACCATGCATCTGCATCATCATTTTCATCATGCCTTGCATCATTTGACGGTGGTCGCCGTCCATCATACCACCCTGGCCCATCATACCCATGGGTCCAGAACTGTCTGCCATCGCCCCAGAGCTTGGAGGATTGGCTTTACCTGCTCCTGCTTTCCCACCATCGTGGTGTCCTGCTTCGGCAAATGCTGCTCCGGTTGTGCTGAAGACCAGCGCCAGGGCGAGTGCGGTATTGGTTGTCTTGGACATAGTAGCCTCTTTTCGTGTTTTGTTGCCTCGTTTACATCGGCATAAGAAATCGAAACGGAAGGGTATGCATCCCCCGGTTTGTAACCGTCTGTCGCAACACCCGATTCTTGATACAATCGGTGACAAAAATGGGTCTGACCGCCTCTGCGAAGATATCTTAGAAAGAGACCATGACGAACCCACCGCATATCCTTGTTGTTGACGATCACCAGCAGATCCGTGACAGCGTGACCCGTTTTCTTGAGAAGAACGGCTTGCGCGCCACATCCGCGAAAGACGCTCAGGACATGGATGCGAAACTGGCCAAAGGGCATTTCGACCTCATGGTTCTGGATGTCATGATGCCGGGTGAAAGCGGGCTTTCGGTCTGTCAGCGTCTTGCAGCGGACAAAAGCATTCCAATTATCATGCTGACCGCATTGGGCGAGGAAACCGATCGGATTGTCGGACTGGAGATCGGAGCGGACGACTATATCGCGAAGCCGTTCAACCCCCGCGAATTGTTGGCGCGGATCAAGGCAGTGCTGCGCCGCGCGCCTCCGGTCGAAACCGTGGCAGGTGACTTTGCCGGCAAGAAAGTTCGATTTGCGCATTTGACCCTTGACGTTGACCGACAGGTTCTTTTGGACAGCGGTGCCACGGAAATTGCGCTGACCAGCGCAGATTTCAAACTTCTGATGGTGCTGCTTGAACGCCCCAGGGTAATCCTTAATCGCGACCAACTTCTGGATTTGGCTGCTGGACGGGCGGCGGGTCCTCTGGACCGCACCATCGATAACCAGATCAGCAGGCTGCGTCGCAAGATCGAACCCGATATCCTGCGCCCGAAGATCATAAAGACGATCCGCAACGGTGGGTATTGCCTTAGTGCCGATGTAGAGGTCGACGGATGACCTTGGCGCCCATTTATACTCTGCGGGTTCAACTGGTGCTGTTGGTGATCGCAGCCTTGACAGTCGCACAAGTGATCAGTCTTTGGCTGTTCGCGGATGAACGCAGTTTGGCCGTGCGTGCAGCTCTTGGTTTCGAAGCAGCAGGGCGCGCCGCCAATGTCGCGCGGTTGATCGAAGAAGCCCCTGAAGATTTGCACATGTCGATCCTGCGCGCTGCAAATTCGCCACTTGTCCGATTTGATCTGGCAAAAGAACCCATGGTTCAGCTTACTGGTCATTCGGACGGCGGTCTGGTCGAGACACGTATCCGCGCGCTTCTTGACGATGGTTACAGTCGCGACATCCGCGTCGAACTGCATGAGATTGAAGGGCGGATTCTTCCGCTTCCGCAACTTTCACAACAGATGTCCGAAATGCACGCGGCAATGATGCGCGGCGGGCTTTCGGCGGTCGAGATGAATTTGTCCATCGCGATCGCAGGCGGGCGCTGGTTGAACGTCGGAACGCGATTCGAACGACCGCCGATCCAATGGCCTGTTTATTCAATGTTGACCTTCGCATTATCGGCAGCGGTCATTCTGATCGCGATTTTTTGGTTCCTGATGACCCGTTTGACGGGTCCACTGCGACGGCTGGTTGGCGCGGCAGATCGATTGGGACGGGGCGAAGATGTGGCGGATTTGCCCATGGCCGGACCAACCGAGGTGCGTGACCTGACCTCGACCTTCAATCGGATGCAGGATCGCCTGACACGGTTTGTGGCAGACCGAACTCGACTACTTGCGGCGCTTGGGCACGACATACGCTCACCGCTCACAGCGATGCGGGTGCGGGCTGAAATGGTAGATGACGTTGAAACCCGCGATAGTCTTATCGCCTCGGTCGAGGAAATGCAGTCCATGGTCGAAGCCACTTTGACATTCGCGCGTGGGCTTGCGGATTCCGAAGAGCCCGAGACCATTGATATCGGCGAATTTCTTGATGCGCTGAAATCTGACATGGTGACGCCGTTTCACCTTGAAGACGGTCCAACGGTCAAAGCCCGGATTCGCCCTCATGCGCTGCGACGTGCCCTGCGCAACGTCATCGAAAATGCAGTTCGCTATGGTGGTGCGACGCGTGTCAGCCATCAAAGCCGCACCGAGGAATTCATCATCACCGTCGAAGATAATGGCCCAGGCATTCCCGCCCCAGAACTGGAGCGCGTCTTTGATCCCTTCTTTCGCCTTGAGCAATCACGATCGCTTGAAACAGGCGGGCATGGGTTGGGTTTATCAATCGCTCGAACGATAATTCGTGCCCATGGCGGCGATATTTCACTTTCCAATCGCGACGAAGGGGGGCTACGTGCAACCATCGCGATTCCTTTTGCGGACGACTTATCAATGAAAGGAGACCATCATGAACATGAAGCTAGGTCTAACAACTCTGGCCGCGCTGCTTATGGCGAACATCGCCTATGCGGACAGGGCAGATGATTGGGGCAGGGGGTACGGCCACATGACTGGAGGCGGAGCATATGGTATGTTTGGTGGACTCATGATGTTGGCTTTTTGGGGCGTGATCATCGTCTTGATCGTGCTGGCGGTTCGCTGGTTCTCCGGTGATCGACCCGGCGGGAGCAAATCTTCGGATGCAATGAACGTCCTCAGATCCCGCTTTGCCAAAGGAGAGATCGATGAAGAAGAGTTTCTCAAGCGAAAAGCTGCACTCGAAGATTGACCTTCGCCAGACAGCTCTCACCCTTTCGAGGGTGAGGGCACCACGACTGTACTTGATTGACAGGATAGCAACATGACACCCGAAATCGGCCACTTTGCCCTAGCACTCGCCTTTGCATTGGCACTCATCCAAAGCGTACTCCCCGTGATGGGGGCTAATCGCGGCAAGCTGCTCTGGATGCAGTCCGCACGTGCGACATCAATCGGGCAGTTGGTGCTTGTCGCGGTTGCATTCGCCGCCTTGATGCGAAGCTTCATCATCAGCGACTTTACCGTTGTCAACGTGGCATCGAACTCGCATTCACTCAAACCCATGCTCTACAAGATTGCCGGAACCTGGGGCAGTCACGAGGGGTCATTATTGCTCTGGGTGTTGATCCTGACCATTTTTGGCGCCGCCGTATCGGTGTTTGGCAGCAATATACCGGACTCGTTGAAGGCGCGCACGCTCGCCGTGCAGGCGTGGATCAGTTCAGGCTTCTTGTCATTCATGCTTCTGACATCGAACCCGTTTGACCGGGTGTTTCCACCCCCTGCGAACGGTAACGATCTGAACCCGCTTTTGCAGGATTTCGGCCTCGCGCTTCACCCTCCGTTCCTTTACCTCGGATATGTCGGTTTCTCGATCGTCTTTTCTTTCGCCGTGGCTGCATTGTTGGAAGGCCGGGTCGATGCCGCATGGGCCCGCTGGGTGCGTCCCTGGACGTTGGCCGCCTGGATTTTCCTGACCGCAGGCATCGTGCTTGGCTCGTGGTGGGCTTATTATGAGCTTGGCTGGGGTGGCTGGTGGTTCTGGGATCCGGTTGAGAATGTCAGCTTCATGCCTTGGCTGCTTGGCACTGCCTTGCTTCATTCCGCTATCGTTACCGAAAAACGCGATGCATTCAAAAGCTGGACAATCCTGTTGGCGATCCTGACGTTCTCGCTGTCATTGTTGGGAACGTTCGTGGTGCGGTCAGGGCTTTTGACTTCGGTCCACGCCTTTGCCGTTGACCCGGAGCGCGGGCTTTACATCCTGTTCCTGCTGGCGTTGTCGATCGGTGGCTCGCTGGCACTTTACGCATGGCGTGCGCCGATGATGGAGGCTGGTGGGGTTTTCAAACCCATCAGCCGCGAAGCTGGATTGCTGGTCAACAACCTTATCCTTGGCGCGGCAACCGGGTCGGTCCTGTTCGGGACGCTCTATCCGCTGTTTCTTGAGGCGGTCACTGGAGAAAAAATTTCAGTCGGACCCCCTTTCTTTAACTCAACCTTCATACCAATGATGCTGCCATTGGTGTTTTTCATGGGCGTCGGCCCATACCTGAGTTGGAAACGGGCTGATTTGCCCGGTGTTCTACAGCGTGTGAAATTCGTCGCACTGGCATCAATCGTCGCGACCCTAGTTCTGTGGTATCTTCAGGAAGGTGGACCATTGCTGGCGCACCTGTCGGTCCTGCTGGCCATCTGGTTGTTGCTCGCGACGTTGCGGGAATGGGCGATGCGCATTCGACTGTTTGATGTGCCCTTTCCCGATGCGCTGCGTCGTGCGCGCAATCTGCCGCGCGCATCGTATGGAATGACATTGGCCCATGCCGGTCTTGCGGTCCTTATGCTTGGCCTTATTGGCTCCAGCGCCTGGAAGGTTGAAGAGGTCGTATTTGTTTCGCCCGGGACAACCATTGAAATTGCCGGTTTCGAGGTCAGGTTCGACGGGGTCGAGCGGGTGCGTGGACCAAATTATTTCGCCGACCGCGGCACGTTGTATGTCACGAAAGGAGGGGAAGCCGTCACGACCCTGTTCCCCGAGCGGCGCTTCTACCCGATTGCCGAAAGCTCAACGACAGAAAGCGCTATTCGCTCTACCATTGTTGGTGATCTCTATACCTCGATAGCTGAACCGGCGTCTGACGACGCGGAACTAAGTGGCGCTTGGACCCTGCGCATTCTTTATGAGCCGTTCGTCAACTTCATCTGGTTGGGCGCCGTAATCATGATCACTGGAGGCGGATTGTCCTTGTCAGACCGACGGCTTCGGGTCGGCGCACCGAAACGCAAACCAGTGCTCCCTGCGATCACGAATCCGGCGGAATAGAACATGTTACGAGTACTGGCTTTCCTACCGTTCCTGATTGCGGTTGTTTTCGGGGGGTTTCTTCTCTGGGGTTTGAACCCGGATCGGAATCCGAATGAAGTCCCGACCGTGTTGATCTCGCAACCAGCACCAGAGTTTGAACTGGGGCCGGTTGCGGGTCTGGATACCCCGGGCTTGTCGCGTTCAAACTTGATTGGAACCGATTCACCAGTCGTCGTGAATGTCTTTGCGTCCTGGTGCGTGCCATGTCGCGCGGAACATGCAGTGCTGACCAGCTTGGCCGAGCGCGATGGCATCCGGCTTTTTGGCATCAACTACAAGGACGAACCCGAAGACGCGGCGCGGTGGTTGGCCGAACTCGGGAACCCATACACACGGATTGGCTCTGACCTGTCGGGGCGGGCCGGGATTGAGTGGGGCATTTCCGGAGTGCCGGAAACCTTCATTGTCGGCACCGATGGCACCGTGCTCTACCGCTATGTCGGCCCGGTCGTGGGAGAGGAAGCGGTCGGTAAATTTCGCGAGGCCCTGGTCCAAGCCGGTGCCCTGAACAGAGAGGATCTGTGATGTTGCGACTTTTTATACTTCTTCTGGCGATGGCTTTGCCGATGACGGCATTGGCTGTTGAGCCGGACGAAATGCTGGATGATCCGGTATTGGAGGCACGCGCGCGCGAAGTGTCAAAGGGGCTTCGCTGTGTCGTATGTCTGAACCAGGACATCGACAGTTCAAACGCGGGCGTCGCGCGCGATCTGCGGTTGCTGGTTCGTGAACGCATCATGGCCGGGGACACTAACGAAGAGGCCACGGCCTTTATCCAAGCTCGCTATGGTGACTATGTCCTGCTTAGACCGCCCTTGAATGCCAAAACCTACGTCTTGTGGTTTGCACCGCCAACGCTGTTGATCATCGGCGTCGGTGTTGGCTGGATGACGTTGTTGCGCAGGAGAAGGAAGCCTGTTCAAAACAAACTGAGCGAAGCCGAAGAGCAAGAAATCAAACAGTTCATAGATGACCAGAAGGCAGGAGAAAGTACATGATTTTCGTTTGGATGGGGTTGCTGACACTTATTGCAGTCGCCTTCGTTGCCTTTCCCTTGCTGAAGAAGGAGCAGGCACCAACATCTGCGCAGGATTCGACGCCAGCAGTTCTGGTGGATCAGTTGGACGAGGTGCAACGTGACCTTGATCGACGCGTGATATCGAACTCCGAAGCATCGGCTGCGCAGCAGGAGATCAAGCGGCGCATTCTGGCAGCGGCAAGACGCACGGTGTCCGGACAGACTGTCGAGAACACAAGCGGAAGGGTCGGGCTTTGGCTGGCCGTTTTATTCGTGCCGCTTCTGGCTGTCGTATACTATGCCTTCATGGGATCGCCAGAAATCTCAAGCCTGGCCTTTGCAGATCGCCAAGCCGAACGCGCCGAGCAAGAGAAAATTACCGAACTTACAGACAAGCTCTATGCCCGATTGGCGTCCGATCCGGAAGGCGGGCCGTCAGAGGGTTGGATGCTGCTAGGACAGACCTACTATCGTATGGGAGAGTATTCGCGGGCCGCGGCTGCGTTCGAGACCGTAGCGGACCGCGAAGATGCGACTTCGGCGACCTTTTCAATGCTGGCCGAAGCCCTGGTTAGTGCTGAGCAGGGTATCGTGACACCTAAAGCGGAAACCGCCATTGACAAAGCAATCGCGCTGGACCCAACCAACCCTGCGGGTGTTTTCTATAAATCAATGGCCATGGCACAGAAAGGCGAAGAGCAAGCGGCCTATGAGCTGTTGTTATCCAGTCTGGAGGCCGCCGACGGATTCGCATCCTGGATGGAAGTCTTTGTCGCACAAGCCAATCAGATCGGTGAAAAAATTGGCCAGGACCCAATTTCACTGACGGATTATGCACCGATGGCAAACGGTGGGGCAGGACCGACAGCCGAGGACATCGAGGCTGCTGGCGAAATGAGCGCCGAAGATCGTAGTGATTTTATCCGTTCAATGGTGGAGCGACTTGCCGCTCGACTTGAAGAAAACCCTGAAGATCTGGAAGGTTGGATGCGATTGGCGAACGCCTACAAGGTCCTTGGAGAAAAGCAGAATGCGGTTTCGGCTTACGAACAGGCCTCAAACTTGCTTGCTGACCTCGCCGCGAATGATCCACGGCATCAAATTGTAGAGCAGGCATTGTCTGAACTGAAAGAATAACAATGAGTTGGCAAGGGATCTTTGGGAAGGTTCTCGGTGTTCCTTCCGTTTGGGTATGTGAAAGGTCAGCCTGTTTGCACCCACCAATCCAACGCTGACACAGAAAATCCATGACGAACTATCCCAGCGGCTTTGACAAGCCGCTGGTTGATTTCATGCCAAAACCGTTTCCTCAGGTGGGCAATGGCAATCAATTGAGGTCTGGGCGGATCACTTGACCTTACGCCCGTTCATATAGGGTCCGGGCTTGAGCGGATTCTACTCTCAATCACGACACCGTAAACAAAACGGTCGCATCCCGGGCATCTGGCGCAGATATCTTGCCACGGCATTCAAGTGATCCAAGCCTTAAGCCAGGCCAGGCCAGGCCAGGCCAGGAATATTGTGGTCGGGGCGGCATGAAAGCTCGTGTTGATATCCCCATGAAACAGGCATTACCGGGCCATAGCTCTAAGTTGCAATCCGGGGATACCCATGCGCCACCTTGACCTGTCAGAAATCAAGACGCCCTGAAAGATACCGGCTGTGGCGCTAAAGCCTGCGCTGTCAGCAATTCTGCAAACACCGCTGGCCTTGCGCTTCCTGAATTCTGGGGTTTTCCGGTGTCTTTGCGCCGCGCTACTTCTCAAACTCAAGGTTGCTGGAACGAACCTCGCTGATACGAGCGGTTTCCAGAGCCATCATGACATCCTGTGACGACAGGATTTCGGACAAAATAATTCCGTTCGGTGCGCCGGGTCCATAGACAGCATTGAAGGGAATTCCATAGCGGTTGTTTGCTTCAAGGAACCGCGAGATACGTTCGTCGGGGCGCGTCCAATCGGCCTGCATTGCGGTGACACCATCACTGTTCAAGGCGGCCAAGACCGGTTCACGCTCCAAGACCAGAGCCTTGTTGGCTTTGCAAGTCAGGCACCAATCGGCAGTGACATCGACAAAAACCACTTCGCCCTGTGATACACGGCGCGCAATGCCCCCACGGTCGAAGGCGACCCAATTGATCCGCCCCCCTGGTGTTTCAGGCCCTGCCAACGCCTGACGCGCAAGAAGTTCGGCCGAAACCATGGGCAGAACGGCGAGCACGATCACGGTCAGGCCGCGCAGGGAAGGGGACCAGGGGCGCTGAATCAGAACCAGGAGCAATAGAAGTGAAAGGCCGACAACTACGATCATGGAAAGGGGGCCTGCGACGCTGGTCAAGACCCACAAGAGCCAGATTGATGTTCCGAGAAGAAGCCCCCCCAAAACCAATTTCAACCCGACCATCCACCGTCCTGGTTTGGGTAAGACCGACACCAGACCCGGCATGAGAGCTACAAGCAGATAAGGCAGTGCAAGCCCCAAACCCAGCGCTGTGAATACAATCATGATGTCAACGCCACGCCCGGCAAGCGCAAATGCTATCGCCGTGCCCAGAAACGGTGCCGAACAGGGGGTAGCCATTACCGCCCCGAAAAATCCGGTAGCGAAGTCAGCTCCATGACCCGGGGTGCCTCCCGCATTGGACAAGCGAGTCTGGAGTGCGGAAGGCAAAGCCAGCTCGAACAGGCCAAACAGATTTGCGGAAAAGATAACGAGCACAAGGACCATCAATGCCAAGAATGCCGGATTCTGGAATTGCAGTCCCCATCCGACGGACACGCCAAAAAGCTGCAAAACATAGAGGATGGCGGCCAGAGCCCACATGAAACTCATGACACCTGCGGCAGCGGCCAGAAAGCCAATACGAACAGATCGCGAGCCGCGTCCTTGCGCCTTGATCGCCGATGACAGCTTGATTGACAAAACCGGAAGGACACACGGCATCACATTCAAGATCAGACCACCCAGAAAGGCGATCATCGCAATCCAGGCCAATTTGTTCAGACCTGGCACCAGTTGTTCAAGCCTGAACGGCGGTTCCGGTGGATCCGACATCAACTGAGGCGACAGGGTCAGGGCGCGTTCAGGACCGTCTGTCACGGTCAAGACGGGATCGTTATAGGTTTGTTCGTTAACGGTAAGGATCGGGATGCGCGCCCAAAGCCTGCGACCTCCATCCCCGAGCCGGATGTCAGGTTTACCCAAAGCTGTGCCGGCCCCAAGTTCGACAAAAACATCCGGTGACACAAATGCTTTGGCGCTTAGCAACTCAAGCGTCAGGGCTGTCTGCTTTGCGTCGATTGACGCAACAGCAGCCTCAATCCCTGTGTTGTTACCTTCGCTGGGAACACGAGATAAGAAGGTGCTGATGCGCGATGCAGACGCCGTATCGATGTCCGAACCCGGCGGCAGTGACAGAGCCAGTTCAAAGGTATGAGGAACACAGACCTCGGAGCAGGTCAGCAGTTTCACGGTTCCGACCAAATCGACTGGTTCACCCGGCTGTTGAAGAGTGATCTGAAGGGGCAAAACAACGGAATCGTGATAGCCGAAGTTTTCGATACCGAATGCAGTGAACCGCTCCGGGGCTGGCCAGAGCATTTCAACATTTGCGACGTTGCTTGAGCCGCTCCAATCGACCTCGGGGGGGCTGCCAACTTCACCCGGAGAGCGCCAATAGGCTTTCCAGCCTTCGGCAAGCGTCAAGTCAAGACCCGCTGATAGCGTTTCAGTGCCGGATGGAACGCCATCCTGTGCAGAGATCAATTTTGCGGTCACAGATGTCGAGGAATATGCCTCCGACGTCACTGCGATAGCAGGGCTGGTCGCAAGCATTCCCAAACCAAGAATAAGGAGCAACCCAATGTGGCGGGCTCCTGTCATCAGGGATGTAAACATCGTCATGTTCATTAACTCACGGTGCTATGCGTCATTCATTTGCCCCTACCGGGATTTCCGATACGTCAGCAATTGTCAAACCCTGTCGACCATCATCACAAGAAATCGTTCGAACCGGGCTGTCTGCGTCGCCGGTAAACCAGCATCCCTCTGGTGCAGACATTGTCACATTGCCATAGGCAACGGTCGTATTGTCCGGTTTCTCGCATAGCTTGGGTGTCGCGGCACAACCGCTCAGCGCCAATCCAGCCAACACAACACGCAGGGGGCCGGAACCAGGCACCGGATCAACCCTGACGCACTTGCGGAACAGCCGATGACACTTCGCGGATCACAATATCGTGTGTTTCATTGTCGGCCACAGAATCATCGGCCCCAGAATCACTTTTGTGACAGCTCTTGCCCATCACCTTGTGCATCACGAAATGGACGCCGACACAAAGCAGCAAGGGTGCAAAGGTGAACAGGTTATACCCCGCCCCGCCAAACGCGCCGCCTGCCAGGACAAAGCCGACAATCGGTATAAACATGACGACACAACAGGCCAACATCGCAAGATGCATCGGCTTCGACCCCGACTGGGATTGCGCCGTAGGTTTGGTGTCGTTTTGGTCGCTCATGTGTGCCTCTTCCGGATGGGTTGGCCCCATATGCACGCCTAACCTGTAGAAAGGTCAAGGATACATTTCGATACAAAATTTGATGCTCGGAGCAGTTGATGAATGTATCGGATCAGGCGAATAAGCAGCTCAGAAAAACGTCCAACAATCGCGTGGAGACGCAACATGGCAGGCAATGGAAAACTAGACAGGCGTATGGTGATGGCCGGTGCGGCTTCTTTTTTGGCTGCACCAACCATATTACGGGCACAGGAAGTTCCAACGAATATTCAGGAACCCGCGGTGCGGCGAAACATATCTTCCTTCACCCTACATGAATGGAAAGACCATTTCGATAGTTTGGGCAAAGGCATTCTGCTGTCCGATACCGTCTCTCGTGTTCTTCAGCACTGGACAGCGGACGGTGAAATGCGGATTTATCCGACGTCGGTGCCAATCTCGGAAGAATTGACCCGTCGCGGATATACCGAAGTTATCGAAAAGCGAAAAAACCCCAGTTGGGCCCCGACACCATCCATGAGAAAGCGCAATCCGGAATGGCCCGCGATCATAAAGGGAGGCGACCCCGAAAATCCCCTTGGATCACGAGCGCTGTATCTGTCTTGGCAATACTACCGCATTCATGGCACTCAGGATTCGCGCAAAATCGGTCGCAATTCTTCGAATGGATGTATAGGTCTCTACAATGAACAGATCGAAGAAGTATATGACCGTACTCCCGTTGGCACGCAGGTCAAGCTGATCTGATTACCGCAAGAACAAACCCAAAGGAAAAACGAATGAGCAATTGGGGACTTTTCGTGGGCGGTGCGCTGCTGGTTGGCGTCGCGGCAGCCGGATGGCAGGCGTTTCAGCCAGCGCCCGCACAGCAAGGCCATTCCATGGTGCCGCCTGACACGAGCGACATCGCAATGGGTGATCCGATCGAGGACGTTCGGGTGCCCGAGGAATTGTCGGTTGAGGCAGCAATTGGAAAACGCGCGTTTGAGGCCAAGTGCGCAACGTGCCATGGCACAAATGCTGCCGGCCAAAATGGAGTAGCCCCCCCGCTTGTGCATAAGATTTACGAGCCGGGGCACCATGCGGATGAAGCATTCCAAAGGGCTGCGATGGGCGGGGTTCGTTCGCATCACTGGAACTTCGGCGACATGCCTCCTGTAACTGGGATAACACGAGGGGATGTCCAATACATCGCGCTGTATATCCGAGAGCTTCAGCGCGAAAACGGGATCAATTGATGCTCCCAAAGACCGGTGCATTCCTGTTTCGATTGCTCTTTGTTGTTCTGATCGGCGGTTTCGTCGCTTTTGCGAGTGTTCCGGACGTCGCCGATGGCCACGCGGGAAGCTCTGACAGTCTGTCTGAGACGCTCGTGGATGAAAGCGGCGCGGACCACCACGCCGATACCGCATCCAGTTCATCCGGGCATTGCCACCCCGGTCTTGATTGCTTCACTGCCGGAGCCTTTCTTCTGCTTCCGGCATTGTCTGCACCATTGGAGACCGGAAAATCGAAAGTCTGGTTCTCACACCTTGAAAGCGAGAGCTGGGCATCCCTTCCAGACAACCCGCCGCCGCGAAATCAATCCTGACACCAGCAAACTGAAAAAGACTGATCAAGGATTGAAACTATGAAAAAAACGACTGTTATTGCGGCAATCATCGCAAGCTCGACGGCTTTGGCCGCTTTTGCTCATGGCGGCGCAACCGGCGTCGTGAAAGAACGCATGGATGCCATGGCTGACATGGGAAAGGCTGTGAAAGCGGTCACGCCCATGATGCGCGGCGAAATCGCCTATGACGCGGATGTTGTGCGTCAAGCTGCGGCAACGTTCTCTCGTCACGCTGGCGAGACCATGACCAACCTCTTTCCCGAAGGCACCGGTGGTGCGCCCTCAGAAGCCAAAGACTCCGTCTGGACCAAATGGGAGGAATTCTCAGAACTGGCCGAACAGCTTGGTGTTGTTTCCGAAGGGCTGGCAGGCGCTGCTGACAACGGGATGATGGCGTCAGGCGGTGGTGCCGCGTCCACAGACACAATGATGGGCGGCGGTTCCAGCATGACGGGCGGCGCATCCGGCATGATGGGCGGCGCTGACACAACGGAAAGCACCATGACCGTCGCGCAGATTGCTGAAATGCCAGTGGACAGCGCGTTCACAATGGTGACTCAGGTTTGCTCCGCCTGTCACACAAAATTCCGTGCGGAATCAAAGTAAGATGCGCGGTATCAGTAAACTAGCCTTGGGCGTGACGGCATTCGGTGCCTTCACGACCATCGCAATCGTTGCGTGGCCGATCGGGCAGATCAAAGGGCCCATCACTCTTGAAGGAGACGCAAGCAAAGGGGCCTATCTCGCCCGTGCAAGCGGCTGCATTGCCTGCCACACGAATTTTGAGGCAGGTGGTGCTCCTTTGGCTGGCGGAGTAAAACTGGACACGCCTTTCGGCACGCTGTTTTCACCCAATCTGACCACCGACCCGGAACACGGAATCGGTGACTGGACGATTGACGAATTTGCGCGTGCCGTCAGGCAAGGGATCTCGCCGGATGGAGAGCCATACTATCCAGCCTTTACCTATCCTTTCTACGCCAACTTCACCGACCAGGAGATTGCCGACCTTTGGGCTGCTTTTCAGACTGTCCCTGCAGTTGCCGAACCGTCCAAGGAACAGGAAATGCCTTTCCCTTTCAACCAGCGTTGGGGGCTGAAACTGTGGCGTGCCGCGTTTTTGACCACCCCGCGCACAGATCCGGTTGAAGGCAATGGCAACGCCTGGAACCGCGGTCGGGAGCTCGTGGAAGGGGCCACGCATTGTGCAGCCTGTCACACAGGCCGCAACATTGTAGGTGCGCGGAAAACGGACAGCCAGCACTTCAAGGGAAGTGCCGCGTTACCCGGAGGAGGCAAAGCCCCGGCCATCGATTATGAAACGCTACAAATGCGCGGATGGACCGTAGACAGTCTGGCCTATGCGTTGCGAACCGGTATCAAACCCGACGGCGACGCGTTTGGAGGGTCGATGGGAGAAGTTGTAATGTATGGAACCAGGTTTTTGACAGAAGAAGATCAAAGGGCCATGGCAACCTACCTGATGGACGATCACACCGACGGGTGACATAGCGAAACGAAACTAGGGAGGGGGCTGTGGCCCCCTTCCAAAGAAGGACACGGAATGAAACAAACCCGACGAGATGTTTTGCGCATGGGGGCGACCCTGGGACTTGGTACACTGGTGCCAGGAACAATTCGCGCGGCCGCGACCGACCCCACTTTGCTGACTGCCCGCGTTGCAGATGTCCAACTCGCGCCTGCCAACTATCCGCTGACCCAAATCTGGGGCTACGACGGGCAGATGCCGGGAACTTTGATCCGGGTGCAACAAGGCGACCGCATTGCGCGACGGTTTGTCAACGAGCTTCCACAGGCCAGTTCCGTGCACTGGCACGGTCTTCGTATCGACAACGCGATGGACGGGGTGGCTGGGCTGACCCAGGACGCAGTGCCGCCCGGCGGGACATTCGACTATGATTTCACCGCCGATGATGCCGGCACGTATTGGTATCATGCCCACAACCGCTCTATGGAACAGGTCGCCCGCGGGCTTTACGGTGCCCTGATCGTTGATGAAGCGGAAGCGGCTGACATTGACCGGGATGAAATTCTGATCCTCGATGATTGGCGCCTGGACCCGGAAACGGCGCAGTTGGACACTGATTTCGACACCCCGCACGACCGAAGCCACGCCGGGCGTCTCGGAAATTTTGTTGCCACGAACGGATCGCCGGAAACAGAGTTGCCGGTCAAGCCCAACGAACGTCTGCGGCTGCGCCTGATCAACGCGTCCAACGCGAAGATATTCCAACTGGCGCTGTCGGGGCTTGAAGGTTGGGTGATGGCTTATGACGGTATGCCGCTGGACGTGCCAGAGAAGGTTGAAGGCCCTTTCCTGTTGGCACCTGGGCAACGCATCGATCTGTTTGCCGATGTCACCGCCGCCACAGACGAAGTCGCACATTTGGTTCGCATCGACGATGAAGAAGCTGTTTCGCAAGCCGCTTTTCCAGTTGGTTCTTCCGAGAGTTCAGCCAGCAAGCGCAACACCCCAACGCCGCTGCCACCAAATCCGAACATGTCCGTTCCCGACGTGGACACGGCACGCCGGTTCGACTTGAAGATGGAAGGTGGCGCTATGGGCGGCCTTCAAAGCGCCAAGCTGGACGGCAAGACAATGAACTTTAGCGAATTGGCGGCAGTCAACCAGTTCTGGTCGTTCAACGGCATAGTCGGTATGGACGATACTCCACTTGCGCAGCTATCATCAGGGGAAACCGCACGGGTCAGCATCCAGAACGACACAGTCTTTCCACATGCCATGCACTTGCACGGTATGCATTTTCGCGAAGTCTTGAAAGATGGTAAACTTGGCCCCCTCAGGGATACGCTGTTGGTGTTCAGGGGTGAAACACGTGAGATCGCCTTTGTCGCTGGCAAACCCGGCAAGTGGCTATTCCATTGCCACATGTTGGCTCATGCAGCAGCGGGCATGGCGACCTGGATTAGCGTGACATGAACAAATTAATATATGGGAGAACAGCATGAAACTGAGAAATGGAATTCTCGCTCTGGCCATCGGTCTGGCGACGCCGTTTGGAACATGGGCGGACGAGTTAGATGAGGGCAGAATCAAGGAACTGGCCCTTGAAGCGATCCGTGAAAACCCCAGCATCATCATGGAAGCCGTCTCGATCCTGGAACAACAGAAAGCCACCGACATCGAGGCCGCCCGCGCAGATGTTCTGACCAATCAGCGCAACTTGCTGGAACTGGATCCGAATGCACCGGTGCTGGGCAATCCGGATGGGGATGTAACGGTGGTGGAGTTCTTCGACTACAACTGTCCCTATTGCCGCCGAGCGATGGACGAAGTGCAAGGACTGCTTGAGGATGATGCGGATGTGCGACTTGTTTATCGCGAGTGGCCTATTCTGGGAGAAGGATCGGTTTTTGCTGCAAAGGCTGCATTGGCAGCCCGGGAACAGGGGAAATACGAAGCATTCCATTGGGCGCTGATGGGTATGAGTGGTCGTGCAGAAGAAGCGTCTGTCATGCGCATCGCATCTGAAGTCGGACTGGATATCGACCAGCTGCGCCGGGATATGCAAGCACCTGAAATCGAAGAACATATCTCGACCTCGATGAATCTTGCGCAATCCCTGGGCTTCAATGGCACACCATCATTTGTGATCGGTGATGAACTGGTGCCGGGGTTTGTAGAGAAATCCCAGTTGGTTGAAATCGTCGATGCGACGAGAAAGGCAGCAGAATGATCCCAGACTGCTGGTGGTCCAGCGATGTTTGACGACTGTTGGAACGAACACCATTTTTCAAAGGGAAAGGTTGGACGTGATCCCTGATGGTAAAATGTCGCTTGCTCCGTGCGCCGTCGAACCTTTGACGGCAGATGCTGACCACACATGGCGGATCGGGGATGTTCGAACAGTCGCTGCGCAGACATCATGGCAATCCAGGATGAGGTATCATGATGAAAAAGAGAACGTTCACTAACCACAGCACGGAGAGAAACGATGTCACGAACCAAGCTTGTGATTGCTGCGGCTGTCGCCATATTAGGTATTTTGAGCGCCGCGGCCTTCCTAGGCTCCAACGATGCAAAAGCCGGGCCACCAAAGCAACCGGCGAATTCTGATACCGAGGCCGGTGCGAAGTTGTATGCTGAAAACTGTGCTTCGTGCCACGGGGCGCAGTTGGAAGGTGAACCCGATTGGCGCAGCCCGAAAGATGACGGCACTCTACCCGCTCCCCCCCATGACCAGACCGGCCATACCTGGCATCACGGAGATGCGCTGCTGTTCAATTACACAAAACTGGGCGGGCAGGCGGCCCTGGAGGCAAGCGGCGTCACCGATTTTGTCAGCAGTATGCCCAGTTTTGGCGACCAATTGAGCGAGCAGGAAATCTGGGATATTCTGGCGTTCATCAAGTCAACCTGGCCCGACCGGATGCGCGAAACCCAGAAAGTGCGGACGGAAGGCGAACAGATGCAGGGTAGCTCGTAAGCGACACGGTTTGACCTTTGTCATGTTGTGATATCGCGCCAATGATAAAATACAATGAAATAAAATCACCAACCCACCCACCAAACATGGAAGCGAACCAAATGACCAATCTTACACTTAATCGCCGCGCAGTTCTGTGTGCTATCGGAGCCGCCGGGCTTGGACTGAGTATGCCTGCTCTGGCTGGCACAGGCCCGTTGATGCAAGTCGTCAAGGATCCGAATTGTGGATGCTGCGGCGCATGGGTCGACGTCATAAACGAAGCAGGATTTGAAACGGAGGTCAGCGAAGTCCCCTATGAAGCGCTGGTGCGTCTGAAGCAGGAAAGTGGAATCAGCGAAGAGATGGCGTCTTGCCACACGGCCCGTGTGGAAGAATATGTCATTGAAGGTCATGTGCCACCAGCCGACATCCGCCGCCTGTTGAGCGAACGACCAGACGCAATCGGCTTGTCAGTTCCGGGCATGCCGTGGGGATCACCCGGCATGGGTCCTGAAAGCGAACGCGATGCCTATGCGGTATATATAATCCGTAAAGACGGGACGACCGAAGTCTTTACCGCTTATGACGCCGCGTGATGGGTATCATCAATCCCGTAAGCTCTGCGTGAGTGTGTCAGATGGGGCCGCGTTCGCCCTGATCCAGAAAATACACCCTGCTCGCCGGGGTGCCTTGGCGAGGCAAGAGTTTACCGACTCTGTTTGATGCCCGAACTGTAACGTTCCAGATCGGCGGTCGAACGACCGGGACAAGAAGTCGAGATTGGCAGGAATGAGGTTAACGGAAGTGACCTCGTTCGGCGCAACCAAGGCCATTCGCGCCCTGTTCTTCGTTGAAGTGATGGCTAACGGCCGCCAACACCAGGCACTTGGCGTTGATGTGGCAACCGGCCAGACGGCGTATTGGCTTAGACAGCCATCGTGCTGGGATAACCCTCCTTGTTCAAGATCTCGGCCAGTTCGGCGTCATTTAGTCTGCTGCTGATGTCGACGGTGCGTGCATCAAGATCGAAGGCAAGAACCGCATCGCCATCGACGGCGTCGATCGCTTTTTCGATGGCTGCTTTACAATGACCGCAGCTCATGTCGGGCACGTTGAATTTGCTCATTACACTCTCCGTTTCGTTGATCATCAAGCGACATGGAGGTTCCCATGGGGTAAGGTCAAGAGTCAAAAATATATTACATTCAGTGCTTGACCTTACCCACACTGGAACCCAGATACATGCCTGATCCCCCCGAATCGCAGAGAGTGTCATGACGGAAAAAAACAATGTTACTTTGTCGGTCGAAGGTATGACTTGCGCCTCGTGCGTCGGACGTGTCGAAAAGACACTGACCGCAGTTCCCGGCGTATTAACTGCCGAAGTCAATCTGGCCAACGAAACTGCCCGAGTAAGCTTCGCCGCCCCCGCCAACTTGCCTGGGTTGATGGATACTTTGAGTGAAGCAGGCTATCCGGCCTCAACGAACGAAGTGACCCTTGAAGTCGAAAATATGACCTGCGCCAGCTGCGTTGGCCGGGTTGAACGCAAACTGATGGCCAGCACCGGTGTAATCGATGCGCAGGTCAATCTGGCCACAGAAACTGCAACCGTACGCTATGCCATCGGCGCAACTACGCCGGCAGATTTGGCCCGGATTTCCACCGAACTGGGATATCCAGCGAAGGTCAAGGCGGGTGAAGATCGCGACAAACAGGACCGCAAGGCAGCAGAGACTGCCCATCTCGGTCGACTGACCCTGATCGCGGCGGTTCTGGCTCTGCCGGTTTTCCTGATCGAGATGGGCGGTCATGTGGTTCCCGCGATACATATGTGGATCGAAAACAGCTTCGGTCTGCAAAACAGCCGGATTCTACAGTTTGTTCTGACCACGGTCGTCCTGTTCGGCCCCGGTCTGCGGTTTTATACCAAGGGATTTCCGCAACTGCTGAAGGGCGCGCCTGACATGAACTCGCTTGTCGCGCTTGGCACGTCCGCGGCCTATGTGTTCTCACTGGTGTCCACTTTCACACCGGGTCTGCTGCCGCCTGGCACTGATAATGTCTACTATGAAGCGGCAGCCGTGATTGTCGTCCTGATCCTGCTTGGCCGCTTTCTGGAAGCGCGCGCCAAAGGGCGCACAGGAGATGCAATCCGCAAACTTGTCGGGCTTCAGGCGAAAGCCGCACGGGTAGAGCGCGATGGCGAGGTCGTCGAGCTTCCGATCGAAGATATTGTCGTGGGCGATCTGATCCACGTGCGTCCAGGCGAAAAAATTGCCGTGGACGGCACTGTCTCCAGCGGTCGTTCATATGTCGATGAAAGCATGATCACCGGCGAACCCGTCCCGGTCGAAAAATCCACCGGGTCTGAGATCGTGGGCGCCACGGTGAATGGAACCGGCGCGCTGACGTTCCGCGCGACCAAGGTCGGGTCCGATACGATGCTGGCACAGATCATCAAGATGGTCGAAGAAGCCCAAGGTGCCAAATTGCCAATTCAGGGTCTTGTGGACCGGATCACATCCTGGTTCGTGCCTGCTGTCATGGTCATCGCGACCCTGACGGTGCTGGCATGGCTGTTCTTTGGTCCTGACCCGGCACTGAGCTTTGCGCTGATTGCGGGCGTCGCCGTCTTGATCATTGCCTGCCCTTGCGCGATGGGGTTGGCAACTCCGACGTCGATTATGGTCGGCACGGGTCGCGCAGCCGAAATGGGCGTCCTTTTCCGAAAGGGCGATGCCCTTCAGATGTTACAAGAGACGCGGGTGGTCGCGCTGGACAAGACCGGCACCTTGACACAAGGTCGCCCGGAATTGACGGACCTTATCGTCGCTGACGGGTTTGATGGCGATGAGGTGCTGCGCCTGGTTGCCGCCATCGAAGCGCAGTCCGAACACCCGATCGCCGAAGCCATCACGCGGGCCGCAGCCCAGAAGGGATTGAAAGGAGCCGTTGTCGAGGCGTTCACCTCGATCACGGGTTACGGTGTTGAAGCGACGGTTGAGGGCCATCGAATTCTTGTCGGTGCCGACCGGTTAATGAAGCGCGAAGGGATCGACCTGCGGGCGCTTGCTCAAACCGGCGAGGCACTGGGCCGTAAGGGGCGCACGCCGCTTTATGCTGCGATTGACGGACAGATCGCGGCAACAATTGCTGTGACGGATCCAATAAAGGCGACCACCCCGGCAGCTATCGCAGCATTCCATGATCTGGGGCTGAGCGTGGCAATGATCACGGGTGACAATCAGGGAACCGCCAACGCCATTGCGGCCGAATTGGGAATTGATATTGTCGTGGCTGAAGTCCTGCCCGAGGGCAAGGTTGCCGCTCTTGAAGATCTGCGAACGCGGGGCAAGCTGGCATTCGTCGGAGACGGCATCAACGACGCGCCCGCACTGGCAACAGCGGATGTGGGCATTGCCATCGGCACCGGGACGGATGTGGCGATCGAGGCGGCAGATGTTGTGTTGATGTCTGGTGAGTTGACAGGTGTCGTCAACGCCTTTGACATTTCAACGCGCACCATGCGCAATATCCGGCAGAACCTGTTCTGGGCTTTTGCATACAACACATTGCTGATCCCTGTGGCTGCCGGCGTGCTGTATCCGGCCTTCGGGTTGCTTTTGTCGCCGGTTCTGGCGGCGGGTGCGATGGCCCTTTCCAGTGTCTTCGTGCTGACGAACGCGCTGCGCTTGCGTTGGGTCAAACCGGTTCTGTTCGAAAAAGCACCGGTTCCGATGCAGGGGGATAACACTCTGAACCCGGCGCTGGCTGAATAAGCAGGAGGACGACATGAACCTGAATATTGGCGAAGTATCCAAGCGCACCGGCCTGCGGGCGAAAACCATCCGGTATTATGAGGATATCGGGTTGGTGAAACCTTTGCGGGACTGCAACGACTATCGGGTGTTCCGCGAAACCGATCTGCACAAACTCATTTTCCTGAGTCGTGCTCGTGGCTTGGGCTTCACAATCGATGATTGTCGTGCATTGCTTGCACTATACGAAGATGGCAGCCGCAGTAGTTCGGAAGTAAAAGATATCACAAACAGACACTTGGAAGAGATCGAAGCCAAGATCATTGACCTTCAGGCAATGCACGAGACATTGTCCCATCTGGCGATTGAATGCGCGGGGGATCACCGACCTGACTGCCCAATCCTAAAAGGACTGAGCGCCGAAATTGACCATTGATCTGAGACCAGTCTTTAATAAGGAACGCCTGATCGGATCTTCCGTTGCTGGCTTCGTCCCGGGCTTGGTGTGACGACTTGTTTTCCTCGCAATATTTCGATGTTCAGGACAAAAGCCTGACCGCGTGGCCTGACCTTCCCCGTATACGCGATGCGCTCAGATGCGTGAGCATCTGGGCGCCATAGTATTGGCGTAGCACGTATTTGAAATGACATTGACACCACCCCGTGACCGCGCAAAGCAACATCGGCATGGCTGGTCAGACCTGCTGTAGAAGATGGCTCCGCCCCGCCCAGCCATGCTCTGCTGCCACCAGATGTGACAGTTCTAGCTTGGACAAACACTGACACTTGCAACTGATTGCAACACCGACACACCAAATCCGAAGGGTCAGTGGATTCCGGGTATCAACGCCCAATTGATCAAGCTGCAACAAGCGGATGCCGTGTTGCTGAAAACCATCACTGTATATCGCTTCGGAGCGCCACGGCGGTCCTTCAGTTCTTGGACCAGTTGGTGTCAGATGACGCGAAATTATGGTGAACAGGCAAGGGGGCTTCACGATGCTGTGTGGCCGGTTTTGCCTGACGGCGGTTTGTATTATTGTTGACATCGAAAAAGTTCACCAAGGGCATATCTGGTCAACTTGACTGATCCAGAGCCATTGGTCCGGTTCATTGATCTGACAGGAGGGCCTTGGATGTCCAAAATCCTGATCAAACGCCGCACCCTTATTGCCACCGGGATCGCCGCCGCTGTGACCGGGGGGGCCGGTCTTTTGGTGCCTGCGCGGGCGCAAGGCCTTGCGCCGACCCGATCGATGCGCGGCGGGTCCAACAACTATCTGCCCGGTGCGCCGATTGTGGACCGGATAGGCAATGGTGGTTTCTGGATGACCGGCACAGTTCGCCGCGCAGGCGATGGTGCCCCGCTGGCGGGTCAACGCATTCAGGTCTGGGCCCATACAACCGAAGGTCACGAACGCGACCCGCACAGTCACGGTGCCACACTGACCGATGCGACCGGAGCGTTCCGGCTTGAGATGCCGCAGATCGTGCCAGCCTTTGGGCAACCGCACGGCCATCTGGCCTATGACGACGACGCATTCGAGACGGTCTTCCTGCGGCCCGTCATGGCCAGTTCGAAAGACACCAGCCTCAGCGCGCATTTTGTCCTGCAACCGGCCTGACAAGGCGTGCTTCGGGGGATGAACGGTTTCAGGACCATCCTTTCCGTGCTGGTCGTTGCGGGCACGATTGCGACACCGTTGCTACTCGCCGCGCAAAGCCCACTGCTCGCGTGGCGCGATCCGGTCTATATCGTGGCCGGGTTCGCTGGTATCATTGCGATGGCGTTTTTGCTGATCCAGCCATTGCTGGCGGCTGGGCTGTTTCCCGGCCTGCACCTGTTTGCCGGGCGTCGCGTGCATCGCGTGACCGGTGCAGGGCTGGTGCTTGCGGTGGTGATCCATGTCGGGGGCCTTTGGATCACAAGTCCGCCCGATGTCGTTGACGCACTTCTTTTCACGTCACCCACACCGTTTTCTGCTTGGGGTGTCATCGCGATGTGGGCGATGTTCGGTGCCGCCGGTCTGGCACTGGGGCGACGACATCTGAGGCTGCGGCTCTGGCGCCTTGGGCACACGTTACTGGTCGTTGTGGTCGTGGTCGGCAGCGTCATTCATGCGATGCTGATCGAAGGTGCCATGGAAACGATCTCGAAATCCGCGTTGTGCCTGCTGGTGCTGTTGGGGACCGCGAAAGCGGTGTCGGACCTGCGAGCCTGGTCCGGTCGTGGCCCCACCGCACGCTGATCGTGCCACGCGGCGGACATTTCAGCCGTCCAGCCGATAGAACCGACGCGAGACGGTTTCAAAGACCTGTTCGTGATCCGTTTTGGGCACCAGAAGCGCATGCGCGCTGAATAGGGTTTCATAATCGGAATACAGGCTGTCGACCGGGAAGTTAGAGCCGAACATGCAGCGATCCGGGCCGAATTGGTCAAGGCAGACCTCGATTATGGGCCGGAGATCTTCGGGTCTCCAGTCATGTTTGAACATGCCGAGTCCGGACAGTTTGCAGGTGACATGGGGCAGGGCAGACAGGTGGCGCAATGCCTGCGCCCAATCGGCAAGCCCGGTCGCCGAACGATCATGCGGGCTGCCCGCGTGACACAGGGCAATCTGCGTGTCGGGAGCTGTTTCCAGCACGCGGGCGGTGTTTTCCATTAGTTCCGGGATCAGTTGCAGATCGAAGCTCAGCCCGCGCCGTCCCAATTCGCGCAGGCCGTCAGCGAACCGGGGATTGTCAAGCAGCGTGTTGGTGCCGGTCATGGCATCTTCGCCCGGCGCGCGACCGACGATCTGGCGGGCGCCGCGCAGGGTCGAGAGGGTCTGGAACCGGTCAAGCTGATGCCCAAGGTCGGGCGCGGTCAGATCGCAAAAGACGACCTGCACCATTGGCCAGTCGGGATTGGCATCTGCCACGGACTGCACCCATTGCGCCTCGGCCCAACCATCTTCGGCACCCACCTGTACGTGCACGGAGCCCGTCACGCCTTGCGCGGTGGCATCGCGGCGAAACTCCTCCAGCAGATAATTGCGCTGGATCGAGGCGGGATCGCCGAAAAAACGTGACGTTCCTTTGGCCATCAACCACGGGTAATGCACCGCAGACAGATCCCAAAGATGGTGGTGGGCATCGATCATCACAGCTCTCCGTCAGCCAGTCGTTGCAGCACGTCATCACCTTGGTCTTTCCAGAAATGCAGAAGGTCAATGAATATCCAGTTTTCGGCCAGTTTGTCGCCATCGCGACGGTAAATGTCGATCACGCGGAACGCGCCGGTTTCGCCGGTGGGGGCATGCCCCATGAACTCGCCGGTCAGACGGGCAGTGAAATTGGGCCAGCCGAAGAAGCCTCCATAGTGACCTTCAGCCAACCGGGCGATATGGGTGGTTTTTGAGCGGTCAGAGAAGGCCGCGCGGAACGGCCCTGAATGCTGCCGCGCATATCGCGGGATCGTATAGGTCGCGCCGATGCCCGTCGGTCCCCACCACAACATGTCATCGGCCCAGGTCTGGCGCAGCTCGTCTTCCAGGCTCAAACCGCTTTGCCATTGCCCCAAATCGCCGATCATGCGGTTGATCACCGCAAGCGTCGCCTCGCCCTCGTCGGCGGGCTGCGGCGCGAGAAGTAGCCCATCATGAGTTTGCGGACCCGGCTGCACCAGTTGCGCGGCGGTCTGGCCGGGGAACGGGTCAAGACCGGCTTGCACCATCAGGTGGGGCAGGTCGAAATACATTGCGGTTTCGACGATCTTACCATCCGCGACCCGGTTGAATTCGCAATAGCGCAGCATGGCGATCTTGTGGGTCGGAGGGATGTTCAGAAACGGTTCGTCAAACAGCCCCATCAGATGCCCCATCGACACCACCCATATGCCGTTGAATCCATCCATCTGATTGCGTCCGGCAAAGAAGACATCCTCGCGCCGTTGCAAGGACGTCAGGCTGCTGCGCAGGGGCACCCAGAACAGGCGGTCCACCTCTTGGATTGATCCAAGTTCGCCAAACGGATGGAACCCACGCCAGAGGTAATCGGGGGCGGTGTGTGCCGCAAGCGCGTCTAGGGCGTTGATTCCCGGCGCGATCAGGTCCGCGTGATGGCGCCGGACGATGTCCTTGGCGGTTTGAAGGTCTTGCATTTGCTTCTCTTTACAGTCAGTTGCGCCTGAAATTGCATACGTTTGCAAATATAGCTTGCCAAATTGTCGCAGCAAAGTCTAACATTATTGCATTCGTATGCAAAACCCAATGGGAGGGGGTCCGAATGGCAGAGATCGAACTGCGCAACATCAGCAAGCGTTGGGGCGCATTTGTCGGCGTCGATAATTTCGACCTGACCATCGCCGATAAGGAATTCCTGGTTTTGCTAGGGCCGTCCGGGTGCGGCAAGACCACCACGATGCGGATGATCGCCGGGCTGGAGGATGCCAGCGAAGGCGACATTATCGTTGACGGAGAGCGGGTGAATGACAAGGAACCCAAGGATCGCGACGTGGCCATGGTGTTCCAAAGCTATGCGCTTTACCCGAACATGAACGTCTATGAAAACATCCGCTTTCCGCTGAAGGTGCGCGGCAATGACCCCTCCACCCACCATGAACGCGTGATGCAGGCCGCCGAACGGGTCGAGCTTCTGGACTTTCTGGATCGAAAACCGGCCGCCCTGTCGGGCGGTCAACGGCAGCGCGTGGCGCTGGCGCGGGCCATCGTCCGCAAGCCCAAAGTGTTCTTGATGGACGAACCCCTGTCCAATCTGGATGCCAAGCTGCGGGTCTCGACCCGCGCGCAGATCAAGAACCTTAGCCACGATCTGGCGGCGACCACCATTTACGTGACCCATGACCAGATCGAGGCGATGACCTTGGCGGATCGGGTCGTCGTGATGAAAAAAGGTGTGGTGCAGCAGGTTGGCAGCCCGACCGAGATCTATGACACCCCGGCCAATACGTTTGTCGCCAGCTTTATCGGCTCACCTGCCATGAACCTGATGGATGGAGAGGTAAAGGGCGGCACGTTCCGGGCACAAAACACCGAAATCCGCGGCCTGAACGCCCCCGACGGCCCCGTCACGCTTGGCTTTCGCGCCGAAGATGCCGCCTTGGCCGAGACCGGGCAGGGGCAGATCAACGCGCCGATCTATACGCTTGAGCTGCTGGGCGACGCGACGATGATTTCCGTGCGTATCAATGGCGCGCTGGTGTCGGTGAAATCCGACAAGACCTTCCGGGCAGAGATTGGGGACATGGTCTCGATCTCGGTCCCGAATGAGATTTGCCACAGTTTCGAAGCCACCGAAGATGGCAAACGTATCGAGGGCTAGCCCTCAGACACTTGCCGCGACAGCGGCACAACCATGGTCCGCGCGTCGACGGCGGACCTGACAAAACAGGGAGACATTTCTGATGTTCAAGAAACTTGCATTGGCCGGCGTATTGTCGGTGATGGCAACCGGCGCATGGGCCGAGTGTGCCTATGAAAACACCACACCTTTGAAATCGCTGTCCGCCGGGTTCGAAGCCTGGAAGGCGGTCACGGATGCGATGGCGGAATGCGGAAATTTCCAAGCCTCGCTGGATCAGGATTTCCGCGAGAAGCAGCCCGAAGCCTTCGCGGCAAAACCTGCGCTGTATCAGATTGGCGGTGTTGCAAACTCGACCATGGTGCCGCTGTTGAATGCGGGCACAATTCGGCCGCTGGATGATCTGGTAGCAAAGTATGGCCAGCACCTGAAGCCCAACCAGCTGATCAAGGTGGACGGCAAGACCTATGCGATTGCGATGATGGTGAACCTGCAACACCTGATGTATCGCGAGGACATTCTGAATGACCTCGGCATCGCGGTGCCCACGACCTATGCCGAGATGCTGGACGCGGCCGCGAAGATCAAAGAGGCGGGCGTTGTGGAGTATCCCATCGGTGCCACCTTCAAGACCGGCTGGAACCTGGGCGAAGAATTCATCAACAACTATCTGGGTGAAGGCGGCGAATTCTTTGCCGAGGGCAACATGCCCAACATCAACAATGAAAAAGGTGTGGCCGCGCTGGAAGTGATGAAAGCGCTGACCGAGTATATGGATCCGGAATATCTGGTCTCGGATTCGACTTATGTTCAGCAGCAATTCCAACAGGGCAAGATCGCCATGGCGAACCTGTGGGCCAGCCGTGCCGCCGCGATGAATGACGAAGCCGAAAGCCAGGTCGTTGGCAAGGTCGTGATGGCCGCCGCCCCGATGGGGTCCGAGCGTCCGGCCTCGTCGCTGTGGTGGGATGGCGTCGTCTTTGCCACCAACATGACAGACGAAGAGGCCGAAGCTGCCTTTCAGGTGGCCATGGAGGGTATGGATACCGAAATGGTCAAGGCGAACAATGACGCTGCCGTCTGGCTGATCGACGGGTTTGATGCCGGGCCGCTGGCCAAAGGGGCCTATGAGACCGCGCAGAAAGGCACGGCACCCTATCCCGGATCCGGACCGATGGGCATCATGCACACGGTGCTGGGTAACGGCATTTCGGATTACCTGAATGGTGCCAAGGATGCGACCACGACGCTGGCTGACATCGAAGCGGCCTATATCACCGCCGCCAAGGAATCGGGCTTGGTGCAGTAATTCCTTCTGAACGGGGGAGGGTTTCAGCTCTCCCCCCTCTTTCCACCAGTAACTTCAGGACCATGAGAAAGGCAGAGCCATGAATTTCAAGACTTTCGCAGCCTTCGTCGGGCCATCTGTCTTTATGATGCTCCTGTTTATCGCGTTCCCGCTGGCAAGTGTGCTGAAGCAGAGCTTCTATGTCACTCAGCCGGTCTATGAAACGGTGGAGGTCGAGACATGCTCGCCGGGGTTTCCCGACCAGATTTGCGTGACCGAGCAAAAATCCGTTCCGCAACTGGATAAAGATGGCAACATCGTCGAGATCACGACCTTCGTCGGCCTGCAAAGCTATCGCAATGTGTTGGAGTTGGAGCGGGCATGGAATGCCATCAAAACTGATGGACTGATGGCCCTTCAGTCGATTGATTTCTGGAAGGCGCTGCGGTTCACCCTGACATTCACCCTGATCACCTTGCCGATTGTCGTGGCGTCCGGGCTTGGCATCGCGCTGATGATCAACAATGCCTCACTTGCCATCAAGGGGCCGGTGATCTTCATCTCGCTCTTGCCGTTCATCATCACGCCGGTCATCGGTGCGCTCAGCATCAACTGGCTGTTTCGCGGCGACGGTATTCTGACCGCCCTTATCGAATGGTATTTGCAGCGCGACGTGTCGATGTTTGCGCAGGCCTGGACCATCGAGATTCTGATCATGCTGTATCGTGTGTGGCACGTGGCCCCGTTTGCGGCGATCGTGTTCTATGCGGGGCTTCAGACGGTCAACAGTGACGCGCTGGAAAGCGCCGTGATCGACGGGGCAAGCAGATGGCAGCGAATGAAATATGTGGTGATCCCGCATCTGACCCCGCTGATCATCTTCATTTCGATGATCCACCTGATGGACGCCTATCGCGTCTTCGAAGAAATCGTCGGCTTCTCAAGCCAGGGCTATGTCATCAGCTTGCAATGGCTGACCTATGACTTCCTGGTGCCGGATCAGGCGGGCAACCGGTCGATCAGCCGGGCTTCGGCCTCGGCGATGCTGACCATGATCGGGATTGCCGTTCTCCTGGTTCCGCTTCTGCGCCGCACCTGGCAAGACCATAAAGGAGGTCACTAAGATGTCGTCTCGCGCTCTTCGTCAGCCTTTGGGGCTGAAACTCACCTCGGCGTCGTTTTTGGCGCTTTGGTGCATCGTCGCGGCCTTCCCGATCTTCTGGATCACGGTGATGAGCTTCAAATCCCCGGTCGATGCGTTTTCGTCCAACCCGCTGAACGTCATCTTTGGCCCTAACACACGAGCTGGCGGTCAGGGACTTTCCATCCTGGATATCCTGTTCGGGATCGTGGTGATCTGGGTGACGGCCCGGCTGGCCACCAAGACCCTGCCGATCATGGTCGCCGCCTATGCGCCCTCTGGCCAGAAATGGATTGGATGGCTGATCGGCGCGCTTGCCCTTGTCATCGGTTTCCTTGTCACCTTCTTCGCGATCCTGCCAGCCATCCTTGACGTGCTGAACCCATGGTTTGGCCCGCTGGGCCGGGATGTCATCGGTCTGACCACCGAGCATTACAAAACCGTTTGGATCGACCGCGGGTTTTCCAACAACTTCAAGAACTCGATGATTGTCACCACCGGCGTTGTGACCGTGTCGCTGACGGTGGGCACGCTGGCGGGCTATGGGCTTGCGCGGTCCGGGTCGGGCATTGCCTTCGCGATTCTTATCATTGCGCTGGTATTTCGGGCGTTGCCGCATTCGGTGCTGGTGGCGGGTTATCTGCCGGTGTTCATCTCGTCGTCCGAGTGGCTGGCCCCGATCCTGGGCGACAACGCCCCCACGCTTTATGGCAAACCCTTCGCGGTCATCGCGGTGCTGGTTGCCATCAATCAACCCTTCACGATCTGGATGCTGCGGTCATTCTTTCAAAGTATCCCTGCCGAGCTGGACGAGGCCGCGCGGGTCGATGGTTGCAACCACTTCCAGGCCTTCCGTCGTGTCATCATGCCGGTGATGTGGCCGGGGGTGATCACGACCGGGCTGTTTTCCTTCCTGTTGGGCTACAATGACTTCCTTGTCACCTCGCTTCTGCTGGATGCGCAGAACCAGACCATGGTGCCAGCCATCGCCGGGATGTTCAGCCGCGAAACCACCACGACGGATCAGGTTGTCGCCGTGGCTGCGGCGGTGTCGATCACCGCGCCTTTGTTCTTCCTTGTCATGGTGTTCCAACGCCAGATTGTCAGCGGTCTGACCGCAGGCGCGGTGAAAGGCTGATGAGCAGCCGGGCAAGACATAACGCGCGGTGCGGCCATCCGGCCCTGAACAGAATGCCGCGGGATTTCCTGCTGGGGCGTCCACGCCCCGCACGATCCCAACGTATTTTGACAGGAGAGACAGAATGAAAGGTTCCCGCCCCGAACAAGCGGTGCTGACCCGTGATACGGATATGTCGAAAACCGACGATACCCGCCGGGTGATCGAAGCCATGGTTGATGGCCTGAACGACCACCGCATCAACGATATTGGCGAGTTCTTTGCCAATGGATTTCGTTGGATGGGCAATCGGGGATGCGGCACGAAAAACGGGTTGAAAGAATTTCAGACCAACTGGCAGCGCCCGTTTCAAGCGGCGTTTTCGGACAAGACCTGCATCGACGAGGCGCGTCTTTATATGGGGGAATGGGCCGCGGCGTTTGGCCGACAGGAAGCCACCCATTCCGGCGAATTTCTGGGCATCGCCCCCACCGGAAAGCGGGTCGAGATCCGCTATATGGATTTCTGGAAAGTGGTCGACGGCAAGATCACCGACAACTGGGTGAATGTCGATTTCGCCCATGTGGCCGCGCAACTGGGCGTGGATCTTTTTAACGGCGAAGGCTGGGAAGCCTATGACCGGGGCGAACGTGTACCCCCCCGGCCCGAATAAGCGAGGAAAAGCAATGACGATCACACATCTGAAACGCGGCAAACCCGAGGCTGATCGTGCCGAGGATGACGCGCAGACGGCCGCTGTTGTGGCGGCGACGCTGAAGGACATCGAGACCCGTGGCGATGCCGCCGTGCGCGAGCTGGCGGTGAAGTTTGATGGCTATGACCGCGACAGCTATCGCCTGACGCAACAAGAGATTGACGCGCTGATCGCGAAGGTCAGCCCGCGCGAGCTGGCGGACATCAAGTTTGCGCAATCGCAGGTCACAAAGTTCGCCCAGGCGCAGCGCGACAGCATGCTGGACATAGAGGTCGAGACCTTGCCGGGTGTGATCCTTGGTCACAAGAACATCCCGGTGCAGTCGGTCGGCTGCTATGTGCCGGGCGGCAAGTTCCCGATGGTGGCAAGCGCGCATATGTCGGTGGCCACCGCGAAGGTTGCGGGTGTGCCGCGCATCATCGCCTGCACGCCGCCCTTCAACGGCGAACCGAACCCCGCGGTGATCGCCGCGATGCATCTGGGCGGCGCACACGAGATTTACGTGCTGGGCGGCATCCAGGCCGTGGGCGCGATGGCGCTTGGCACGGAAACCATTGCCCCCGTGCATCTGCTGGTTGGCCCCGGCAATGCCTTTGTCGCGGAGGCCAAGCGGCAGCTTTTCGGCCGCGTCGGCATCGACCTGCTCGCCGGCCCGACCGAGACCATGGTGATCGCCGACGACACCGCTGCCGACGCCGAACTGTGCGCCACCGACCTTCTGGGTCAGGCCGAGCATGGCTATAACAGCCCCTGCGTGCTGCTGACCAACTCGCGCAAGCTGGCCGAGGACACGATGGCCGAGATCGACCGCCTCCTTCAGATCCTGCCCACCGCCGGCACCGCGAAAGTGTCGTGGGACGATTATGGCGAGGTCATTGTCTGCGACACATATGAAGAAATGCTGAAGGTCGCCGACGACATCGCGTCCGAGCACGTGCAGGTGATGACCGACCGCGACGACTGGTTTCTTGAGAACATGACCTGCTATGGCGCGCTGTTCCTGGGGCCGCGCACCAACGTGGCCAATGGCGACAAGGTGATCGGCACCAACCACACGCTGCCGACCAAGAAGGCGGGCCGCTATACCGGCGGGCTGTGGGTCGGAAAGTATCTGAAAACACACAGCTATCAGAAGGTCACAACGGACGAGGCCGCGGCGATGATCGGCGAATACGGCTCGCGCCTGTGCATGCTGGAAGGCTTCGTCGGCCACGCCGAACAATGCAACATCCGCGTGCGACGCTATGGCGGTGTGAACGTGCCTTATGGCGAAGGCGCGCCCTATCGCGACGCAGCAGAGTAGTACTAACAACGTGCGGGGATCGCGAAACGACACCCCGCCAACACATGAGACAACGAAAATGGATGTTCAAAGCAAGAACAAGGCTCTGATCGCACCTGTGCGGGCGGCGATGTATGATTTTGACGCGGGCAAACTGCGCAAGGCGCTGGCAGACGCCTGTGCACCGGATGCGGTGTTTCACCTGTGTTTCCCGTTTGGCGACAGCATCGGGGCCGGCGCCTTTTGTGACACTGCCTATCGCGACCTGCTGGACGCCTGGCCGGATCTGGAGCGGCGTGATTATATCGTCATGGCCGGACCGGACGAAGACGGCGCGGAATGGGTCGGCTGTGGTGGCTATTACACCGGCACGTTCGAGGCCCCGTGGCTGGACATCCCCCCCACCGGTCATCAGGTCCATATGAGGTTTCACGAGTTCTTCCGCATCGAAGACGGCAAGATCGTCGAATTTCAGGGCCTGTGGGACATTCCCGAGGTGATGATGCAGGCCCATGCCTGGCCGCTGGCCCCGTCGCTTGGGCGCGAATGGCATGTGCCGGGTCCGGCCACCTGTGATGGTATCCTGACCGGCCCCTATGACATGAACAAGGGCACCGCGTCCCGTCAGCATATCATCGACATGCTGGAACATATGAAGCGCCACCCCAGCCAGGGCGGCCCCGAAGTGATGGAGATGGACAGGTTCTGGCACGAGAAGATGAGCTGGTATGGCCCATCGGGCATCGGCACCGGTCGCGGTATCCGGGGGTTCCGCAACTGGCATCAAATCCCGTTTCTGTCGGGGATGCCGGATCGCGGCAAATATGTGGACCAGATCGACTATCACTTCTTTGGCGATGGCGATTATGCTGCCGTGACCGGGTGGCCTGACATGATCCAGACCGTCACCCATGGCGGCTGGCTGGGCATCGCGCCGTCGGGCAAGAAGATCACCATGCGCAGCCTTGATTTCTGGCGCATTGAAAACGGCAAGATCCGGGAAAACTGGGTGTTGGTCGACCTGCTGGATGCATATGACCAGTTGGGTGTGGACGTGTTTGCACGTCTGCGGGAGTTCAACAAGGTGCGCCATATGGGGCGCCTTAATATCCCTGATGGAATGAGCTGATGGATAAACTGCCCAAAACCCCCTCGTTTCGACTTGATGGTCGTCGCGCGCTTGTGGCCGGGGCCAGTTCCGGGATCGGCCTGGCGTGCGCGGCTGCTTTGGGCGAAGCCGGGGCCGAAGTGGTTCTGGCCGCCCGGCGCGCCGATGCGTTGAAGGCGCTGGTCGGCGAAATGACGGCTGCGGGTATGTCTGCCCGTGCGCTGCCGTTGGACGTGTCCGATATTGCGGGCACGCAGGCGGCGATTGCGGGAAACGGACCCTTTGATGTGCTCGTGAACTCCGCCGGACTGGCGCGCCACAGTCCCGCGACCGAGACCACCGAAGCGGATTTCGACGCGGTGTCCGACTTGAACATCAAGGGCGCTTATTTCCTGACCCAAGCGGTGGCGAAGGGGCTGATTGCAGCCGGAAAGCCCGGCAGCCTGATCAACATATCCTCGCAAATGGCGCATGTGGGCGGGGTGGACCGGGCGGTCTATTGCGCGACCAAACACGCGGTCGAGGGCTTCACCAAGTCGATGGCGATCGAATGGGGCAGGGCGGGCATCCGCGTCAACACGATCTGCCCGACTTTCATCCTGACAGACTTGACCCGATCCACCTTTGAGCAGCCGGACAAACGCGCCTGGATCGAAGACAAGATCAAGCTGGGTCGCGTGGGTGAGGTCGAGGATATCATGGGCGCGGTGCAATTCCTGGCCTCGGACGCGTCCAGCCTTGTCACCGGCACGGCCTTGATGATCGACGGGGGATGGACCGCAGAATGAGCAAAGTGACCTCAGCCCAAGTTGCACAGCGCGCGGGCGTCAGCCAATCTGCCGTCAGCCGGGTGTTTACCCCCGGCGCCTCCGCGTCGAAGCGCACGGTTGAGAAGGTCAGGAAAGCTGCGGATGAACTGGGCTATCGCCCCAATTCGCTGGCGCGCGCGATGGTGTCGGGCAAAAGCCGGATAATCGGCCTGGTCGTGGCCTATCTGGAAAACCACTTCTATCCCGAAGCCTTGGAAAAACTGTCCAATGCGTTGCAGGAACAGGGCTATCACATCCTGATTTTCATGGCTTCCAGCACGTCCGGTGACATCAGCGACGTGGTCGAGGAAATTCTGGATTATCAGGTCGATGGGATCATCACCGCCTCGGTCGCCATGTCGTCGGATCTGACCGACCGCTGCCGCAAGGCCGGGGTGCCGATTGTCCTGTTCAACCGGTCGCAGGACGGGCCGGACCTGTCCTCGGTCGCGTCGAACAATGTCGCGGGCGGGCGCAAGATAGCCGAGTTCCTGATCGCGGCGGGGCACCGGAAAATCGGCTACATCGCGGGGTGGGAAGGGGCGTCGACCCAGCGTGACCGCGAGGCTGGGTTCCGGACCGGACTGGCTGCGGCCGGTGTTTCGCTTCACAGCCGCGCCGTGGGGGATTTCCGTTCTGACCGCGCTGCCGAGGCCGCACGGCAGATGTTCTCGGGCGATGATCGGCCCGACGCGGTGTTTGTCTGCAACGATCACATGGCCTTCGCGGTGATGGATGTATTGCGGTCAGATCTTGGCCTGTCGGTGCCCGGTGACGTGTCGGTCGTTGGCTACGACGATGTGCCGATTGCCGGCTGGCCCGCCTATGACCTGACCACCGTGCGCCAACCCGCCAACCGTATGGTGGCCGAAACCGTCGGCCTGCTTCTGGCGGAAATCGACGGCACCGGGAAAGGCCCGCAAAAGATTGAAATTGACGGCCCGCTAGTCGTGCGCGGCTCGGCCCGCAAACCGGAAGGATGGAGCGAATGAAGGGTTTTGACAGCAAGTTCAAGGATTTCCCCGACTATATCATCGGGATCACCAAGGAAATCTGGGAAGATCGCGGCATCGCCACGCTGCATGACTACTATGCACCCGATATCGTTGTGCGCTCGCCTGCCTCGGTCGTGGTGGGCAATCAGGATGTCATCGGCGCGACCATGGCCACGCTGGCAGAGTTTCCCGACCGCACCCTGCTGGGCGAAGATGTAATCTGGTCGGGCACCCCGGAAGAGGGGATGTTGTCCTCGCACCGGTTGTTTTCGACCGCGACGCATCTGGGCGATGGGGTTTATGGCAAGGCGACTGGGAACAAGCTGGCCTATCGCATCATCGCGGACTGCCACGCGATCAACAACCAGATCAATGATGAATGGCTGATCCGCGACCAGGGCGCGATTGTGCGCCAGATGGGGTGGGAACCGAAGGATTATGCAAGTGACCTGATCGCGCGTGAGGGCGGGCCAGAGCGTTGCGTGAAACCCTTCACCCCCGCCAATGACAAGCCCGGCCCCTATAAGGGCAACGGTAATGACAATGAATGGGGCCAGAAATACGCCGACATCCTGACGCGCATCATGAATGCCGACATGACCGCGATCGAATCCGAGTATGACCGCGCGGTGCAATCGGAATATCCGGGCGGTGCCACAGGTCACAGCTGGGGGCCGGTGGATCGGTTCTGGATGGGGCTGCGTGCATCCTTCCCGAATGCCACCTTCACCATCCACCACCAGATCGGGCGCGATGATCCGTTGATGCCGCCGCGCGCCGCGCTGCGTTGGACGTTGCACGGCAAGCATGACGGCTGGGGCGTTTTCGGCGTGCCGACCGGGGCCGAGGTCTATGTGCTGGGCGCAAGCCATGCCGAGTTCGGGCCGTGGGGTTTGCGGCGGGAATTCACTCTGTTCGATGAAACCGCGATCTGGAAACAGATCCTGTTGCAAACCGGAGAGGTGTAAGTGTCAACCGACGCTCTTCATCTGGACGCGGGTCAGGCCGCACGCAGGTTTCATAACTTCTGCGCGTCCCGGCGCGCGCGGCGGTTGAATGACCACCCGCCCGGTGTCCGGGTTTGATCCACACAAACCCAACCCGATAGGAGACAGACCAATGAGCAACATCCAAGACCGCATCGTTCGCTATGGCGAGCTGCAACCCTGCAAAACCGCCTTCATCGACGCCCACACGCCGGGCTCGGACCAGAAGGAAAACTTCACCATCATCGGCGGCGGCGTCAGTGAAAGCCCAGATCAGCACGTTCACATCACCGATCAGATCGGCTTCAACATCGGCGCGGCGGGGCAACCGCCGAAATGCCGCAACTCGCTGCATTCCCATACCACCGCCGAGGTGTTCTTTGTCCTCAAGGGACGTTGGCGGTTCTTCTGGGGCCGCTATGGCACAGCGGGCGAATTCGTGGCCGAAGAAGGCGATATTTTCAACATCCCCACCGGCATTTTTCGCGGATTTGAAAACATCGGCACCGACTATGGCATGATCATGGCTGTGTTGGGCGGCGACGACGCGGGCGGCGGCGTGACCTGGGCCCCGCAGGTGATCGAAGACGCCAAGGACCATGGGCTTGTGTTGGGGGATAACGGTGCGCTTTACGACTCCAAGAAGGGTCAAAGCCTGCCGGATGGTGTGAAACCCATGCCACTTCTGACCGAAGAAGAGCTGAAGGCCTTCCCCGAAGTGCCGGTCGAAAATGTCGTGCGCGACTATGTCGCCCGGTATTGGGACTTGATGGCGCTGGCGGGCAAGAAACCCGCGAAAGTCATCGGCGAGGATGGGCTTTTGCGCGACAAACCGGGGTTCGAGGTTGAGTTCCTGACCCGCGTCTCGATCCCCGACGAAATGCACAGCCACGACAAACCCACGGTTCTGATGCCCATGCGTGGTCATTGGAAACTGCGGTATGAGGGCGGGGAAACCGTGCTGAACCCCGGCGACACCTGTCTGATCAATCCGGGCGAGTCCCATGCGCTTGCGCCGTCCATGACAGGCGAGGCGAGCCTTTATCGTGTCCGCACGACTGATGATCCGGCGGGCCTGACCTGGTCTGGCAAATAAGAAACTGTGAGGAGCCCATTATGACACGTATCAAAACAACCCATGTGGGCTCCTTGCCGCGCAGTCAGAAGGTGGTGGATTTCATCTTCGCCCGTGAGAACGGCACCGCCTATGACCCCGACGCGTTCGATGCCTGCATGACGCAGGCCGTGTCCGACACCGTGCGCAAACAGGTGGCGGCGGGGATTGACATCGTATCGGACGGTGAGACGTCGAAGATCTCTTACGCCACCTATGTCAAGGACCGCTATACCGGGTTTGACGGCGACAGCCCGCGCAATGCGCCGGCCGACCTGAAAATGTTTCCGGGCTTCCTGAAACGGCTGGCCGATGATGGCGGCACCCCACAATATGCACGCCCCATGTGCGTGGGTGAGGTGAAATCAAAAGGTCAGGGCGAGCTTGAAAAGGACATCGCGAACCTGAAAGCCGCGATGGACGAACATGGGGCAGAGCGCGGCTTCATGAACGCCGCCAGCCCCGGTGTGATCTCGCTGTTCCTTCAGAATGACTACTACACATCGCGCGAGGCTTATCTGGCCGCGCTGGCCGACGCGATGAAGGCGGAATACGAGACCATCGTGGCCTCGGGGCTGGACCTGCAACTGGATTGCCCCGACCTTGCCCTGTCGCGCCACATGCTGTTCACCGACTTGACGGATGACGAGTTCATCAAGGTCGCGAACCTGCATGTCGAGGCGTTGAACCACGCGCTGTTGGACGTCCCTGCCGACAAGGTGCGGGTGCATATCTGCTGGGGCAATTACGAGGGGCCGCATTGCTGCGACATTCCGATGGCCAAGATGTTCGACACGCTGATGGCAACGAAATCGCGCTATGTGCTGTTTGAAACCTCGAACCCGCGCCACGGGCATGAATGGACCACGTTCCGCGACCGCAATGGCGACATCCCAGATGACAAGATTCTGGTGCCCGGCGTCGTCGACACCACCACCAATTTCGTCGAGCATCCTGAACTTGTCGCCCAACGCATCCAGCGGTTCACCGACATTGTCGGCGCGGATCGGGTGATCGCGGGTTCGGACTGTGGTTTCGGCACGTTTGCGGGCTTTGGCGCTGTCGACCCTGACATCGCCTATGCCAAGCTTTCGGCCTTGGCCGAGGGGGCCGCGCTGATCAAATGACGCCCCTTGTGCTGCTTCCCGGAATGATGTGCGATGCGCGGCTGTTTGCGCCGCAATTCGCCGCTTTTTCGGGTCAGCGGATGGTGGTTAGCGCCCCCATCACCGAACATGACCGCGTTGAACGACTGGCCGAGGCTGTGCTGTCGGATGCCCCGCCGCGCTTTGCCCTGGCCGGTCTGTCCATGGGCGGCATCGTCGCGATGGAAGTATTGCGCCAGGCCCGCGATCGGGTCGAGCGGATCGCCCTTCTGGACACCAACCCGTTGGCTGAAACCGATGCCGTCAAAGCCCGTCGTTTTCCGCAAATGCAAAAGGTGCGCGAGGGCCAACTGGCGCATGTCATGCGTGACGAGATGAAGCCAAATTACCTGAGCGACGGCCCGCGCCGGCAGGAAATCCTCGATCTGTGCATGGAGATGGCGCTGGACCTTGGTCCGCATGTGTTTTTGACCCAGTCGCGGGCTTTGATGGGCCGGCCCGATCAGGCTGAAACCTTGCGGGCGACGCAGCTTCCGGCGCTGGTCCTGTGCGGGCGGGATGACACTTTGTGTCCTGTGGCGCGGCACGAATTGATGGCGGACCTGATCCCTGATGCTCACCTTGAAATCATCGACGGCGCGGGGCATCTGCCGACGCTGGAGCAACCCGAAAAAACCAACGTGGCGCTGGCGCGCTGGCTGGAGGACTGAATGGACAACACTCTTTTGACCATGCTGCAACGGGTCGATACACCCACCGTTTGCAACGCCATCGAGGTGGCGCAGGGCAAACGTGGCTTTGACGCGTTTACCCGTGGCACGATGCTGGCCTCGCACCCTGATGCCCCGGCCATTGTGGGCTATGCCCGCACCGCTCGGATCGCCGCCGTCGCGCCGCCGACCGAGGCGCCCGAAGTCATCAAGGCACGGCGCATGGACTATTACCGCCATATGTCACAAGGTTCGCGCCCCGCGCTGGCGGTGATTGAAGACGTGGATTTCCCCCGGTGCATCGGCGCCTATTGGGGCGAGATCAACACGACGGTGCATAAGGGTTTCGGCCTGTCCGGTGCGCTGACCAACGGGGTTATGCGTGACCTTGGCGATCTGCCGGACGGGTTTCCGGTGATTGCAGGCTCCATCGGTCCCAGCCATGGGTTCGTCCATGTAAAGGATATTGCGCAACCGGTGACGGTCTTCGGGTTGACCATCGCGGATGGCGATCTGGTCCATGCCGACCGCCACGGTGCGCTCGTCATTCCGCCCGACGTATTGCCTGATTTGGAAGCCGCAATCCGGCGCCTGTTGGACACCGAGAAACTTGTGCTGGACCCAGCACGTCAGGAAGGGTTCGACTTTGACGCCTTCGAAGCCGCGTGGTCAGCCTTTGAGGCGGCGCGGACATAGTGAAAGCGCAAGGGCCGGGCGAAGTTTGATCCGCCCGGCCCCTGTTTCTTACGCCAGAAGATCGAAGCGGTCGGCGTTCATCACCTTGGTCCAGGCGGCCACGAAGTCGCGCACGAATTTCGCTTCATTGTCATCCTGAGCATAGACTTCTGCATAGGCGCGCAGGATCGAGTTTGATCCGAACACAAGATCAGCGCGGGTTGCGGTGTATTTCACCGCGCCTGTCTGGCGGTCCTGCAACTCGTAAGTGTCATCTTCGCTGGCGGGAACCCATTTGTAGCTCATATCGGTCAGCACCTGGAAGAAGTCGGTGGTCAGCTGGCCTTCCCGCTGGCTGAAGACCCCGTGTTTCGAGCCGCCATGGTTGACGCCCAGCACACGAAGCCCACCGACAAGCGCGGTCATTTCATGCCCGGTCAGGCCCAGAAGCTGCGCCCGGTCGAGCAACAGCTCTTCCGCGTGGACGGGCAGGTCGTCGCGTTTCCAGTTGCGGAAGCCATCCGCGACGGGTTCAAGCACCGAGAAGCTATCAGCATCTGTTTGCGCGTCCGTGGCGTCACCACGACCGGGGGTGAAGGGCACAGAAACGTCCGACCCGGCGGCCTTGATCGCCTGTTCGACCCCGACATTGCCGGCCAGAACGATCACGTCGGCGATGGACGCGCCGGTCTCGGCAGCGATGGGTTCAAGGATGCCCAGCACTTTGGCCAGCCGTTTCGGTTCGTTGCCCGGCCAGTCTTTCTGCGGAGCAAGCCGGATGCGGGCACCATTGGCCCCGCCGCGCATATCCGAGCCGCGATAGGTGCGGGCGCTGTCCCATGCGGTGGCAATCATCTCGGCCATGCTCAGGCCGCTTTTGGCGATCTTTGCCTTCACCGCGTCGACATCGTAATCGGTCGACCCAGCGGGCACCGGATCTTGCCAGATCAAATCGCCTTCGGGGACGAAGGGACCGATATAGTTGGCCTTCGGTCCCATGTCGCGGTGGGTCAGCTTGAACCATGCCTTGGCAAAGGTCGCGGCCAGATATGCCGGGTCTTTGTGGAACCGTTCGCAAATTTCGCGATAGATCGGGTCGACCTTCATCGCCATATCCGCGTCGGTCATGATCGGGTTGTGCTTGATCGAAGGATCCGTCGCGTCCGGCACCTTGTGCTCTTCTGCGATGTTGATCGGTTCCCACTGATTGGCACCTGCGCGGGATTTCTTGACCTCCCATTCATAGCCGAACAAGAGGTCAAGATAGCCATTGTCCCACTTGGTCGGGTTGGTGGTCCAAGCTCCTTCCAGCCCCGATGTATGCGCTGTGTTGGCGTTGCCGTCGAAGCCGGGATCAGCCCAACCAAAACCGCCGGCCTCAAGATCGCAGCCCGCAGGGGCGGGTCCGACTTGATCTGCGGCCAGACCGCCATGCGCTTTCCCAACCGTGTGTCCGCCCACTGTCAGGGCGGCGGTTTCTTCGTCGTTCATCGCCATGCGTGCGAATGTCATGCGCACGAATTTACCCGTCTTTGCGGGATCGGGCACGCCGTTCACACCTTCGGGGTTCACATAGATCAGGCCCATATGCGACGCCGCAAGCGGATCATAGAGCGAGTCTGCATCATCCAGATCGGTGATCCGTTCGTCCGTGGGGGCCAGCATTTCGCTGTCTTCACCCCAGTTGATGTCCAGCTCGGGGGCCCAGATGTCTTCACGCCCAAAGGCGAAGCCATAGACTTTCAGACCCATATTGGAATAGGCCACCGTCCCGGCCAGCACCAGAAGGTCGGCCCAGGACAGCGCGTTGCCGTATTTCTTTTTCACCGGCCAAAGGATGCGCCGCGCCTTATCAAGGCTGGCGTTGTCGGGCCAGGAGTTCAGCGGTTCAAACCGCAGGTTGCCGGTGCCCGCACCGCCGCGCCCATCGCCCAGACGATACGATCCGGCGACATGCCATGACAGTCGGATGAACAACCCGCCATAATGCCCCCAGTCGGCGGGCCACCAGCTTTGGCTGTCGGTCAGCAGCTTGTCGACGTCGTCCCAGACGCCTTGAAAATCCAGAGCCTTCACCGCTTCGCGGTGGTTGTAGTCGGGATCCATGGGATTTGATCGCGCGTCGTGCTGATGCAGGATGCTTATGTTCAGCGTTTTGGGCCACCATTTTGCCGGGTGGTTGTCCATTCCGGTGTTGCCGCCATGCATGACCGGGCAACCGCCGCCCTTCATCACGTTGTCTCCGTCCATAATCTACTCCCTATCGGATGATTGCTACGGCGATTCCGTAGCTTAGAATGAGTCTAACGCGACTGAATTATAAATCCCAATTGATTATTCTTACAGAAGCGATAACCTTTGGTTATGATCGGTCTGACCCTGAAGCATCTTCGATATTTCGATGCCCTCGCGCGCCATGCCCATTTTGGCCGTGCTGCGGATGCCTGTGGGATCTCGCAGCCCGCGCTATCGGTGCAGATCAAGGAATTGGAGGCGATGCTTGGTTCGCCGCTGGTCGAACGCGGATCGCGGAACATCCGTTTGACCAGCCTTGGCACAGCGTTTTTGGATCGGGCGCGCAAGATACTGGTGCAGGTGGGCGAGCTGGACGATCTTGCGCGGTCGGCCATGGGGCCGCTTGCGGGGCAGTTGCGGCTTGGGATCATTCCGACGGTCGCGCCTTATCTTTTGCCACAGGTGATGGCTGCGTTGTCGACCCAATTGCCCACGCTGGAGCTTTACCCGCGCGAGTCCGTTACCAGGTCACTGATCGCTGATCTGCTTGACTCGCGGCTTGATGCGGCCATTGTCGCCCTTCCGATTTCCGAGCCCGCGTTGCAGGAATTTGCGCTGTTCAAGGAAGATTTCGTGCTGGTGCGTCCGGTTAGCGAGGCGGATAAACCCGTGCCCAGCCCGGAAAAGCTTCAGGACATGCGATTGCTGCTGTTGGAGGAGGGGCATTGCTTCCGCGATCAGGCGCTGAGCTTCTGCGAGGTTTCAACCACCAAACCACGCTATTTGATGGAGGGCAGTTCGCTGTCAACGCTGGTGCAGATGGTCGGGGCGGGGATGGGCGTGACGCTGATCCCCGAAATGGCGTTGCCACTGGAAACGCGGCAGGCGCAGGTTTCCATCGCCCGATTCACGCCACCCAGCCCCGCGCGCAGCATCGGCATGGTGTGGCGCAAGACCAATCCGTTGGCTGAAAAACTGATGGAGGTCGGGGCGATTGTCCGGCAGGTGGGGGACACACAGCGCAAGTGCGCCGATGCGGCCCCGGCCTAGTTACTTGCCGCCCAGAAGATGGGCCACATGCTGCATGGCAAGGGCATATCCGTGCGTGCCGAACCCGGCCATAACCGCATCGGCGCGAAGGCTGACGAAGGATTTGTGCCGGAAGGGCTCGCGTTTGTGGACCTGACTGACATGAACCTCGATCACCGGGCCATCAAAGGCGTTCAGCGCGTCCAGCACTGCGATGGAATAATGCGTGAGCGCACCGGGGTTGATGATGATCCCGGCGGCGTCTTCCCGCGCCTCGTGAATCCAATCGACAATCTGACCTTCGTGGTTGGATTGCAGCATCTTTTGCGACAGACCGGCAGATGCCGCGACCGTCTGACATTGCGCTTCGATATCGGCCAGAGTCTCGTGCCCATAGAGGTCAGGTTGCCGATTGCCCAACAGGTTCAGGTTCGGGCCGTTGAGGATATAGATCAGTTTGCTCATCAGGCGGCTCTTTCGTCTTGGCGTTGGGCGGTTTCTGCCGCCTCCTCGCGTTTGCCGGGTTTTCATGTTCTGGCATTAAAGCCGAACTTAGACAAGCAAGCCAAAGAGATAACGGACCGCTGTGGGATTGGTGCCAGTGTGGGCCAACAGAAAAGCCCCGGTCGCGGATGGGCCGGGGCTTTGTCTGATTTGATGACCGGTGCACCGTCTAGCTGGCGGTCAGATGGGTGTCGAAGAAGGCCAGTGTCCGCTCCCACGCCAGAGTTGCCGCATCTTCGTCATAGCGCGGGGTGGTGTCGTTGTGGAAGCCGTGGTTGACGCCCGGATAGAAGTGGACGGTATAGCCCTTTCCGTTTTCATCCAGCGCCGCCTTATAAGCGTCCCAGCCCGCGTTGATCCGTTCATCCAGTTCCGCATAGTGGATCAGCAGCGGGGCCTGGATCTGCGGCACGTCTTCGGCGGCGGGTTGCCGGCCATAGAACGGCACCGACGCGGCAAGATCGGGATAGGCCACTGCCAGCGCGTTGCTGACGCCGCCGCCATAGCAGAAGCCGACACATCCGACGCGACCCGTGCTGCCCTGATGGTCGCGAAGGTATTCGAAGGCGGCAAAGAAATCTTCCATCAGTTTTGCGCCATCAAGCTGTCGCTGCATCTCGCGACCTTCGTCGTCCGTGCCGGGATAGCCGCCAAGTGGCGTTAGCCCATCCGGCCCAAGCGCGAGATATCCGGCCTTGGCTGTGCGGCGCACCACATCTTCGATATAGGGGTTGAGACCTCGGTTCTCGTGCACGACCAGAACAGCGGGCAGAGGGCCTTCGGCACCCGCTGGGCGGGCCATAAGACCGCGGATCATGCCGTGACCTTCGGGGCTTTCATATTCGATGACCTCGGTTTCAATATCCGGGTCGTCCGGCGCCACCTGTTGGGCCAAAGCATAATTCGGCTGAAGCTGTTCAAAGATCATCGCGCCTGTAACACCGGCGGCAGCATAGCGGCCCGCCTTGGCAATAAATTCGCGTTTGCTGAGTTTGCCGTGCACGTATCCATCGAAGACTTCCAGAATGCGCGGATCGAAATCAGACGCACGCTTGCGTTGAGGTTGGTCTGTCATTTTTTTCTCCTCTGTTGCTTGAATATGGTTGGTTGCATGATCCGGGAGTAGCCAAGATCGCCACCTCGCGGTGTCGCCTTTACCAAGTTTAGCACACGCGTCATGATTCTCTTACGGCGCGTGCGGTTGGAATGAATGCAACTTCCACACAAATTACCGGTCCTAACCGGCTGTCATGCGACGCAGGGTGGTGTCTCGATCAATGAAATGATGCTTCAACGCGCCAAAGATATGCAGCGCCAACATAAGCAGGATCACCGGGGGTGCGGTTTCGTGGACGGCCTTGGCGACGGTGTCCAGCCATTCGATCTTGCCCAGAGACGGCAACAGTGTCAGCCCCCAGATGGACAAATCGCGCCCGCCAGCGATGGACATGAGGATGCCCGAGATGGGCATCGCAAGGATCGCCGTCAGCAGTCCAACATGCACCACTTTCGCGGTTCTGTCTTGCCAGGCTGGCATCTGTTCGACTGGTTTTGGGAACCCGTTCGCCACCCGCCAGCCAACACGCCACAGGCCAAAGATCAGAACACTGACGCCAAAAGCTTTATGCCATTGCATATATGGGCTGACCGCCTCGCGCGGCAGTTCGCTGTTTTCGATGAAGATGCCAAGGCCCAATGCGCCCAGAAAGATTGCTGCGGTGATCCAGTGGTTGATCTTCGACACCGATCCGAAATGGGTGGAACCGTCGGTTATTGGTGATGTTTTCACGGGGTGGGGTTGTTGATGTCCGTGCATGTTCGATGCTCCATAACTGTATCGGGCGGCCCAGTCAGCCCGCCCGCTGTTTATGCGTAGCCGATCAGCGGCGACCTGCCTTGTCAGTCAGGGTCAGTGCGCCGTCATTGTCGCGATCCATACGGTTCACGACATCTCCGAAGCGAGCGTCGGCTTCTTCAGGGCTGATCACGCCATCGCCATCCGCGTCGAGATCCTGGAACATATCGACCATGCGCGAGCGGGTGAATTCGCGGTAGAGCGTATCGAATTCTTCGATCGACAGGGCACCGTCACCCGAAACATCGGCCTCGGTCACTTTCGCGGCGCGAAAAGCGTCGACCTCTTCCTGCGTGACCGAACCGTTTCCGTCGGCGTCTATCTGTGCAAACAGGCCGCGAAACATTTCGCCGCCACCTCTCATGCCATCACCGCCACGCATCCCGTGGCCACCGCGCTTTTCATGACGACCCATGCGGTCGCCCTTGCCACTGTCGCGGCCTGCTTTGCCGTCACGATAATCGGCGCGTTGCATTGGTTTCTGGGATTGCATCTGGACCTGTGCTTGATCGTCCGGGGTCAGCGGCGGCAGGTTTTGGGCAGTCGCGATCATCACCCCGGATCCGATCAGGCCAAGCGTCAGAAATCCGATGGGAAGAATTTTGGTCGTTTTCATTGTGTGATCCTTTTCGATCCTGAGATATTGAGGACGCATGTCGCGTCCGGTGATCTCGATATGGACCTGATGACGCGAAAAGGTTTGTCAGGGCGAACCCGATTTTGTCGCCAGTTGTCGCGGCCCAGGGGTTTGACACATTTTGCGACAAATCAGGGCCTGTTGGGTGGGTGCGTATACTAGGCATGCACCCCCAATGCAGCTACGACTGTCTTATAACACGCGAAAGGAGAAGCCGTTGGACGCGTCTGAGCCGAAAATTCTAATCGTTGATGATGCGCGCGACATTCGCGAGCCGCTGGGTCAGTACCTGCACAAGCAAGGGTTTCGTACAGAACTGGCTGCAAATGCCGGTGAAGCGCGCCGGATCATCGAGGAAGCGAACCTGGCGCTGATTGTTCTGGACGTGATGATGCCGGGCGAAGACGGGCTGAGCCTGTGCCGCTGGCTTGTGGGGCGCGGTGGTCCGCCTGTGATCCTGTTGACAGCGATGGCGGATGAGACTGACAGGATCGTGGGTCTTGAACTTGGAGCCGATGACTACGTCGTCAAACCATTCAACCCGCGCGAGTTGCTTGCGCGTATCCGGGCCGTCTTGCGACGCGCGCCGCCGCCCGAGCCGAAGGTGCCGACGGGACGGGCACGGATTGCAGGTTGGACCCATGACCCGACCACCCATCGGCTGGTTCACCAAGACGGGCGCGATATCGAGCTGACAACAGGCGAAAGCCGTCTTCTGGCGGTACTGGCAGACCATCCCAACACGGTGCTCAACCGTGATCGACTGTTGGATCTGACGGTTGGGCGGGATGCCAAGGCCTATGACCGTGCCATAGATAACACGGTCAGTCGTTTGCGCCGCAAGATCGAGGAAGACCCGAAAGTGCCGAAGCTGATCGTCACGGAATGGGGCGGCGGATACCGTCTGGCCGCCGACGTCGAAGCAGAATGACCGCCCTGCGCCGATTTTTACCCGATGGGGTCGCGGGCCGGTTTGCCCTGCTGCTGACCGTGGCGCTTGTGGTCGCCAACTTGATCGCGCTGGCGCTGCTGTCGATCGAGAGGGGTCGCCTGGATCGGGCCGCGTTGATCGAGCGGGAGGCAGAGCGCATCGTGTCGCTGGTTCCGGCCATCGAGGCAGCCGAGCCTGGTTCGCGCCATGCCATCGCACGCGACGCGTCCACCCGGTTTTCGCGCGTTTCGGTCGACCCTGAACCGGTGGTAACAGAGGTTCCGACCGCACCACGATCAACGGCTTTGACCAAGGACCTGACGGATGCGCTGGACGGACGACGCGTTCAAGCCGCGATCTTGGTGCGCCCGGATCGCGATGGCGGTCATCGCAGCGAAAGCATTGCCGTTTCGATCCTGTTGGCATCGCCCGATGGCGGGACAACGCAATGGTTAAACGTGCGGTCACGGGGGGAACGCCCCCGTCCGCCGGGGCTGGATGAAGAGGTCTTCTTTATCGTTCTGGGTCTGTCGCTTGTCGCGGTATTGGGGGTGTCGCTGCTGTTTCTGCGCCGCCTGACGCGACCGCTTCGTGAACTGGCAACGGCGGCGCGGGCCGCGGGCAATGGCGACCGGTCCGCTCATGTGGCCGAGGAAGGGCCGCGCGAAATGCGCGAGGCTGCCGCTGCGTTTAACGACATGCAATCCCGCATCGCCCGGTTCGATGCTGAACGGATGCGGACCTTGGCCGCGGTGGGTCATGATCTGCGCACCCCGATCACCAGTCTGAGGATTCGGGCCGAGCTTCTGGATGATCCAGACGGCGCAGCGATGATCCGAACGCTGGATGAAATGACGGTAATGGCGAACGGGCTGGTATCTTATGCCCAGGGCGCGAGAGAGGCTGAGTCAGCCGAGCAGGTTCAACTGCGCGATCTGTTGGCACGTCTGTGTGACGAGCAGGGCGCGATCCTTGCCCCCGGTGACGCCGTTACGATCACCGCGCGCCCGGTTGCGCTTGCGCGTGCGTTCAGAAACCTGATCGACAACGCCACCCGCTATGGCGGTGCCGCCCGCCTGTCACTGCACGTCCGGCGGCACCGGGCAGTGATCACCATCGACGATGACGGGCCGGGTATCCCTGTCGCTGACCGTGAATCCATGTTTGAACCCTTTGTCCGCGGCGAGTTGAGCCGCAATCTTGAAACGGGCGGCGCGGGACTGGGGCTGTCGATTGCACGCGGCATTATCGCGGCCCATGGCGGAGAGATTGCTTTGACCAACCGGGACGAAGGCGGCTTGCGCGTATCGATTGATCTGCCGGTTGTGATCTGAGATGAGAAAATCCCTGATAATCGTTTCGGTGTTGATACTGGTCCTGGTCGCGACCGTGGGTGCCCAATATCTTTGGCAATCTCGCGGGCCGGGGCTGGTCTCGCCGTCAGCGAATGCACTGCGCGTTGCCACGTGGAACGTCCATTACATCATGGCGCGGCGTGACGACGGGCGGTGGGGTCTGGAACGATGGCAGCAGCGCAAAGCGCCGCTTGCCGCTACTTTCGCAGCCCTTGAGGCAGACATCGTTGCATTTCAGGAGATGGAGACGTTCGAGGGCAGCGATGACGATACCGTCAATCTGGCGCGGTCGTGGCTGTTGGATACAAACCCGGACTACAGTGCTGCGGCAGTCGGTGATTGGAGGGTCTTTCCCTCAACGCAACCGATCTTCTATCGCACCGAACGGTTCGATTTGTTGGAGCAAGGGTGGTTCTTTCTGTCTGAAACACCCGATGTCATCTATTCCCGCACCTTTGACGGGTCTTACCCCGCATTCGTATCCTGGGCTGTGTTCCGGGACCGACAAAACGATGCGGAATTTCGCGTGGTGAATGCGCATCTGGATTACTCCAGTGGTGAGAACCGCACAAGATCCGTTGCTCTGATGACCGATCGAATGGTGCCGTGGATCGCTGGAAACGAGGCGGTGATTCTTGCGGGCGATCTGAATGCACTTGCCGGGTCATCGTTGCATGACAAGCTTGAACAGGCTGGTTTGACCTTTGTGCCGGTGAAGGGGGCAACTTATCATCTGGATCGGGGTCTGAACCTGTTTGGGGCGATAGATCATATTGCCCATACTGAAAAGCTTCAGCCGATTGGCGAAGCCATGGTGGTCCGAGAACGGCTCGGCCCGGTCTGGCCGTCGGACCATTATCCTGTCGTCGTGGATTATCGCGGGTCCGGCAGTTAAGCAGACATTCCGCGCTATTTGTCTTGCGAGCCGCCTCGTGCCGAGGCACGTTTCAGCGGGGCATGAAGGGTATTCGGGGTATGGCGGAAAGGACATTCGATGGCATTTCTGGGGATTGATCTTGGCACCTCTGGCCTGCGTGCTTTGTTGGTCAATGCAGAGGGCACGCCGCTTGGCGCGGTCGAGCGGAGCTATGCCGCGACACATCCCCATCCCGGTTGGTCCGAACAGGACCCCGCCCAGTGGATCGCAGCATTTGACAGTGCGATGGACGAATTGCGGGCGACGTTCCCCGGGTTTGCCGATCTGCGCGGGATCGGGGTTGCCGGGCATATGCATGGTGCCACGCTGCTTGATGCGGCGGGCAAGGTTTTGCGCCCCTGTATTCTGTGGAATGACACGCGATCTGCGGCTGAGGCGGCGGTGCTGGATGCAATGCCGGATGTTCGGGCACGATCCGGCAACATCGTATTCCCCGGCTTCACGGCACCCAAGCTGGAATGGGTGCGCCGCCATGAACCCGAGATTTTTGCACAGACTGCCAAGGTTCTGCTGCCCGCGGCCTATCTGAACTACTATCTGACCGGTGAATATGTGGCGGACATGTCGGACAGTGCTGGCACGTCGTGGCTGGATGTTGGCAAGCGTCAGTGGTCCGAGCGGTTGCTTGAGGCCAGCCACATGCGGCCGGATCAGATGCCCCGGTTGGTCGAAGGGTCAGAAGTGGCGGGAGGGATGCGCCAAAAGCTGGCCAGGAAATGGGGGTTGAGCGGTTCTGTGACCGTGGCGGGCGGGGCAGGGGACAATGCCGCCGCTGCCTGTGGCATCGGCGCGTTGAATGAAGGGCAGGGGTTTGTCTCGCTGGGCACGTCCGGGGTGCTTCTGGCTGCGCGCGATGGATACGCACCTGCGCCAGAGACCGCCGTGCACACGTTTTGTCATGCGGTGCCGGGGCGGTGGTTTCAGATGGGCGTCATGTTGTCGGCGACCGACAGTCTGAACTGGCTGGCGCGGATTACTGGCGAAAAACCGGCAAAGCTGACCGCGCTTCTTGGCAATGTGTTGCACCCACCCGGTGCGGTTCGGTTCCTGCCCTATCTGTCCGGTGAACGGACACCTCACAATGACGCTGAAATTCGCGGCGGGTTTACAGGCTTGTCCGCAGGAACCACGCGGCAGGACATGACCCGCGCTGTGCTTGAAGGCGTGGCGTTCGGGTTGCGCGACAGTTTCGACGCGCTGACCGGCACTGATGCCAAGCTGGACAAGATCATCGCCATCGGTGGCGGAACCGCGTCGCGATACTGGGTCAACCTGTTGGCAACCGTGCTGGGTGTGCCGGTTCAACTGCCCGCATCAGGCGAGTTCGGCGCTGCGCTGGGAGCGGCACGACTGGGCCGGATCGCAGCCACCGGTGTCGCGCCGGAAAGCGTCATCACGCCGCCAGAGATACAAGTCGAAATCCTGCCGGATACCGAGAAGATGGAGGCATTCGCCGCGGCCCATCAGGCTTTCCGCAGGGCTTATCCGGCGCTGAAATCCATTCAGTAAATCAAATCGCGCGGCCAGCCTGTCGCCCCTCGTATATCGCCAAGGCCGCATTGCGGGGCGCATTGGCGTCGCCGATGGTGTGGGTGAGAATGCCCATCACGTCTAACGCCGTGCGAAGGCTGGTGTCGGCGATGTTTGTCGTGGCCAGTACCAGCATGTCGGCCGCGAGAGGTTCGGTTTGACCCGTCAACAGGGATTGCACGATCGCGCCGTTGGCGGTCCATTCGCTGATTGCGGCATCGGTCACGAAGCGCACGCCCAACTGGGCCAGCGTCCGCCGGAGCGGCCAATCGGTGGCCGAGCGTTCCAGTTCCTTGCCGATCATCGCGGCGGGGGTGACAATCGTCACCTCATGGCCGTCCTCGGCCAGCCGCCAAGCTGTGCCACAGCCGCGCCAATTGCCGCCTTCGTCCAGCACAACGACACGCGGGCCCGGCCGCACCGTTTGCATCATCACATCCTCGACCGAGCAGACATTGCCCTTTTCCAGACCCGGAAGGCCGGTCAGATGCGGCAGCGCCTTTTGGAAGCCCGTTTCGGCGGGCAGTGATCCGGTCGCCAGAACCACTTTGTCAGCGCCGAATGCTGTTATGTCGCCTTCATCCATGCAAGTGTTGAAACGCAGATCGACACCAAGCTGGGTCAGTTGCCGTTCATACCAGTCGATCAACTCGCTGATCTGGCCCCGGCGCGGCTGCAATCCGGCCAAGCGGAATTGCCCGCCCAACCTTGGCCCGGCTTCGGCCAGCGCGACGCGATGCCCGCGTTCTGCGGCCACGCGGGCGGCCTCAAGCCCGGCGGGGCCACCGCCGACAACAAGAACGGATTTTGAATTGGGTGCCGGATCAAACCTGTCTCCGCCCCACAGATATTCATGCCCGGCAGAGGGGTTGATCAGGCACGAAATGTAATAGTCACGGCTGCGCCGCCCCCAACATTGCTGGTTACAGGAGATGCAGCCGCGAATGTCATCCGCCCGTCCCCTCCTGGCCTTGTTGACCAGATGCGGATCGGCAATCTGGCCGCGCACGATGGACACCAGATCGGCCTCGCCTGCGCCCAGAACGGTGTTTGCGTTTTGCGGTGTTCGGATGTGACTTTCGGCGGTGACGAGAGCATTCTTCACCACGCCCTTTAGCATAGCCGCCAGATCGACCCCCAGCTTTTCGCCGTAAAGAAAGGTCGGCATCAGCTTGTAGAAATCGAAATAGCCGCCCGTGCCGCAGGTGACGTAATCCATCAACCCCTCGGCATCGTGCAGAGCGACAATCCGGGCAGTGTCTTCCTTGGTCAAAGCGGCTTCGACATCCGGTTCGTCATTGACGGCCAAACCGATGACGAAGTCATTGCCACAGGCGTCACGAATGCGGCGCAGCACCTCGCGCGAGGCGCGCGTGCGATTTTCAAGACTGCCGCCCCAACTATCGCTGCGCTGATTGGAAAATGGCGTCCAGAACTGATCCAGAAGACCGTGATAGGCAGCCCAGACCTCGACCCCGTCGAACCCGGCTTTCTGGCAGCGGATGGCGGCCTGGACAAACCCTTCGATTGTGTCCTCAATCTCGGTCTCGGTCATTTCGTGACTGCCGTCGCTGTCGTGATAACTGGGGCCGCCCGACGGCGACCAGTGGGCGTGCCAGGAAATGTCGCCATCACCATGTGCGCCAACATGGTAAAGCTGCTGGATCATCACGGTGCCGTGGGCCTGGCACGCTTCGGTGATGCGCCGGAAATGCGGTATGACCGTGTCCGAGCCAGGCCGGAAATTGCCACGGGTGAGGACGGCGGCGGGATGCACTGGCATCGGTTCAACCACGATCATCGCCGCACCGCCCATGGCGCGTTCAACATAATAGGCCAGATGCTGTTCGCCGGGCAGACCATCCTGCGCCATGTTCGTGGTATGCGCGCCAAACACCAGCCGGTTTTTCAAGGTCTTGTGCCGCAATTGCACCGGCTGAAAGATATGGGGGAACTCGGCCATTTCTTCATGCACCGTTCAGCCCGCACCCCACGTGTCCGAGATCCGATAGCCCTCGGGCCATGGGTCGGAGGGATCAAGCATGTGTTGGTGAATGCCGGTGATCCAGCCCCGGCCAGAAATTTCAGGAATAATGGCCGGGCAATCACCAATTGTGGTTTCGCCAAGAATGGTGCCTGAGAAGGTCGAGCCGATGATGGATTGGACCGTCAGCCGGTCGCCCACATTCATCAGGCCGCGGGCGCGCAGAACCGCCATTCGCGCCGAAAGGGCTGTGCCGGTGGGGGAGCGGTCGACCTTGCCAGGCCGGATCGCGACGGCCGCCTTGGTGTTCAATCCCTCAGCGTCCTTGACCAATGGCCCGGCAAACAGACAGAACGAGAAATGCCGCCAGTCAGGATTGTCCGGGTGCGAAAACGTCAATTGCTGATTGGCGGCATTGGTGATGCGGACGCCAAGTTTTGCGATGTCACGCGCCTCGTCTTCGGTCAGCGAAAAACCGAGCGCTGCGGCATCCACGATAACGAAACTGTCACCGCCATAGGCGGTATCGACGGTCAGTGTGCCAAGGCCATCGACCGCAAGCGTCTGGTCGAGTTCGGCAGCGAAGGATGGGACGTTCTGCACATGAATGCGCTCGGCCTTGCCGTTTTTGCAGTCTGCCCTGACGCGGACCAGCCCGCCGGGTGACTCCAGCACCATATGTGTTTCTGGTTCCTGCATTAGGACCAAACCCGCGTCCAGCAGCACGGTTGCGACACAGATTGAATTCGAACCGGACATCGGCGGGGTGTCCTCGGGTTCCATGATAATCCACGCGGCCTGTGCGTCGGGGTGTCTGGGAGGCACGAGCAGGTTCACATGCCGAAAGACCCCGCCGCGCGGTTCGTTCAGGACGAAATTGCGCAGGGTCTGGTCGCGGGCGATCCAGCGGCTCTGTTCCCAGATTGTTTCGCCGGGCGGAGGCAGAACGCCGCCCACGATCACGTCACCCACTTCGCCTTCGGCATGGGCCGAGATGACGTGAATGGTTTTCGAAGACCGCATTCAGATGTCCTTTACCAACCGAAGCGCGTCATAGATCGCCGCATGGGTGTTGCGGGCCGAGACGGCATCGCCAATGCGGAACAGTTGGAAGGTGCCATCCGGGTTGCGATCCATGGTTTGTGGCTGACCGTCGATCAGGGCCTCGTAATCCACCGCCCCGCCGTTTGACGACATCGGCTTCAAATCGAAATAGAGATCGTCCAGCGGCAGGGTGCCATAGTTCACCACGACCTGATCATACTGCGCGTCATGGGTGTGGTCACTGTAATCTGTGCCAATGACCGCCGTCAGCTTGTTGCCATCGCGTTTCACATCCAAAAGCCGCCGGGTCACAGTGAAAGTCACATCCTTGTCCTGCAACGCGCGCATATAGGGCACAAGGTTCATCGCCATGATGTCGGGGGCAAACACGCGGTCGGGGGTCATCACCTCGACCTTCGATCCGGCCAGCGCCGCGATTTCAGCAGCCTGAAGCCCCGGATGATCGCCGCTTTCGTCATAGATCAGGATATTGTCGGCAGGCTTCACGTCGCCCGAGATGATGTCCCACGAGGTAACGACATTCGCTTGCTCGGTCCCGGTTTCAAAAAGTTCCGTGTTAGGCAGGCCGCCGGTTGCCACGATCACCACATCGGGGATCAGGGCGGTGATGTCGTCAGCCTCGGCCCATGTGTTGAACCGAAACTCCACGTCGCGCGCGGCACATTGCGCCATGCGCCAGTCGATGATCGAGATCATTTCGCGCCTGCGCGGGCTTTGTGCGGTCAGGCGCACCTGCCCACCGGGATCGGCGGCGGCTTCGAACACGATGACCTCGTGGCCGCGTTCGGCAGCGACGCGGGCGGCTTCCAACCCACCGGGGCCAGCGCCCACGACCACCACTTTCTTGCGGGTCTTGGCGGGCGGAATGTCATGCGGCATGGTCAATTCGCGCCCGGTGGCAGCGTTGTGCATGCACAGCGCGTCGCCCGCCTGATAGATACGATCAAGGCAATATGTCGCACCGACACAGGGGCGGATGTCATCCTCGCGCCCTTCGATGATCTTGCGCACGATATGCGGATCAGCCATATGCGCCCGAGTCATGCCGACCATATCCAGAAGCCCAGCCTGCACCGCATGGCGCGCCGTCGCCACATCGGGAATTTTCGCGGCGTGGAAGGTCGGCATTCCAGTGGCTTTCCGGACTTCACCTGCAAAATCCAGATGCGGGGCATTTTTCATCCCCTGCACCGGGATAACGTCGGTCATCGCCGGATCGGTGTGAATGCGCCCACGGATCACGTTCAGGAAATCGACCTGCCCGGTGACGGCGAGCCGTCTGGAAATCTCGATCCCGTCCTCGGCGGTGATGCCTCCTTTTTGCGCCTCGTCCGCCGTGTAGCGGAAGCCGACGATGAAGTCGTTGCCCACGCGTTTGCGGATTGCGTCAAGAACATCCATCGGAAAGCGCAACCGGTTCTCAAGCGTATCGGCACCGTATGGCCCGATCAGATCGTTGGTCAGCGGCGACCAGAACTGATCCAGCAAATGGCCATAAACCTGCAATTCGATCCCGTCCATGCCGCCCACCTGCATCCGTTCGGCGGCGTCGGCAAAATCGGTGATGATGCGGTCGATGTCCCAATCCTCGATCAGTTTGGGAAAGGCGCGGTGCGCAGGTTCGCGATGCTTTGACGACGAAACCGAGGGCAGCCAATTACCCTTGTTCCACGCGGTGCGACGACCCAGATGGGTCAGTTGGATCATCACCGCGCAACCATGGTCGTGGCAGGCATCGGTCAGGTTTCTGATCCACGGCACCACCTCGTCCTTATAGGCCAGAATGTTATTGAACACCGGTGGGCTGTCTTTCGACACCGCAGCCGATCCTGCGGTCATGGTCAGCGCCACACCGGCCTTGGCGCGTTCGGCGTGATAGGCCGCATAGCGCTCCTTCGGCATCCCGTCTTCGGGGTAAGCGGGTTCATGACTTGTGGTCATGATCCGGTTCCTGAGCGTCAGGTGCTTGAGTTGATAGGGCTGGAGCAACGGATCCTTTGACATAGGCTTAACCTCAATACCACGCGTCTGGCATCGACGCTTTCTTCTTCGCCATGAACTCCTGAAGAGCTTCGTCTTTTCCGGGGTCGAGCGGGGGTGTCTGATAGGCGTTCAGTTGTTCTTTCCAACGCGAATTGGCGCGGGTGGCGGCGTCAATCCCACCTTGTTCATCCCAAGTTTCCCATGGCTGGTTGTCGTCCATTGCGCTGTCCCAATAGGCGGTCTTGTAGTGCCGCATCGTGTGCGCGGTCGAGAACAGATGCTCGCCCGGACCTTTTTCCGCCAAGGCGTCGAAGGCAAGCGTGTCCTCGTTCACCTCGATCCCTTTCAGATAGGCGTGAAGCGCGCCGCACAGGTCGGTGTCCATGATAAATTTCTCGTAGGACATCGACAACAGCCCATCGAGGAACCCGGCTGAATGCAGAACGTAGTTCGCGCCGCATTGCACCGCCGACATCATCGACATCATGGATTGCTGCATCGCCTGCGCATCGGGCAATTTCGAGGTCGAGAAATTTCCCGCACAGCGCAGCGGCATGTTCAGGCGACGGGCCAATTGCCCCATCACCAGCGACCCCAGCGCGGGTTCCGGCGTGCCGAAGGTGGGCGAGCCGGACCGAAGTGACATTGAACTGAGGAAAGATGCCAGCACCGCAGGCGCGCCGGGGCGCACAAGTTGGGTCAGCGCACAGGACACCATGCTTTCGGCAAGACATTGCGCGACGGACCCCGCCATCGTCAGCGGCGACACCGCACCGCCCAGCAGGAAAGGCAAGTGGATCGACCCTTGTCCGGCCCGTGCATAGGCGCGGATGCCTTGAGTTGTCACGCCATCAAGCACCAAGGGCGACGTCGTGTTGAAATTGCCCATTATGACACAGTTCTGGTCAACGAAGTCCGCACCGAACAGGATGCGGCACATCTCGATGCTGTCTTCGGCCCGTTCCGGCGCGGTGATCGAGCCAAGAAACGCGCGGTCGGAATAGCGGATATGGGAATAGACCATATCCAGATGCCGCTTGTTCACCGCGATGTCTGTCGGTTCGCAGATCGTCCCCCCGGAATGGTGCAGCCACGGGCTGGACTGGCCCAGCTTGATGAAATTGCGGAAATCCTCGATCGTGCCATAGCGGCGGCCTTTGTCGAGGTCCATGACGAAAGGCGAGCCATAGGAGGGTGCGAACACCACCGCTTCGCCACCAATTTCGACCGAGCGCGCGGGGTTTCGGGCATGTTGCGTGAACCGGGCCGGTGCGGTTTTCAGGATATCGCGGATCATGCCCGGTTCGAATTTGATGTTCCAACTGTCGGCGGTCAGGTCGTTGACGTGACCACCGGCGGTGCGGAACAGACGCACGGTTTCGGGATCGTCGCGAAACTCGATTCCGATCTCGGCAAGGATGCGGTCGGCTGTCGCTTCGATCTGCGCCAGACTGTCGTCGCCCAAAAGGTCATAGGTCGGAATGCCGCGGGTGATGAACGGCACCTCAAGCTGTGGGTTCTGGCCGGGAGCACCGCTGCGTGCCGCTTGATCGCCGCCCCGAGAACGCCGCCGGGCTTTGCGTGCTGTTTCTGTCACATGACCCATTGCTGTTGCCTTTCGACTCACTGTATTGACATATCTGTCCGCAGAATTGACATACCTGTCAAGCAAATCTATAACTCTGCCTATGAATATCGTTGACCCCTCTCGGCCAAGCGCCACCGAAGACATCTGGCTGAAAGCGGCCTATGACGTGTTGACCGAAAGCGGGGTCGAGGCGGTGAAAATCATGCCGCTGGCCAAACGGCTGGGCCTGACCCGCACCAGTTTTTATTGGCATTTCAAAGATCGTGAAGCGCTGTTGGAGGCGATGATCCGCTATTGGGAAGACACCAACACCGGCAACCTTGTGACCCGCTGCGAAGCCTATGCGGAAAATATTTTCGAGGCGATCTTCAACCTGTTTGACTGCTGGCTTGACGACACGCTGTTCGACTCCCGTCTGGATCTGGCGATCCGCAATTGGGCCCGCAATGATCCAGCCCTGCAAATCCGGCTGGATCAAGCGGACGCGCGCAGGAAAGAAGCGATGGAGGGCATATTTCTGCGCTTCGGGTTCGACCCCGCCGAGGCCGAAATCCGCGCTCTGACCATGATCTATACGCAAATCGGCTATATCTCGATGCAGGTTACGGAAAGCCGCGCGCAACGATTTGCCCGGATGCCCGGATATGTTGAAGTATTCACAGGGCAGAAACCAACAGACGCCGATATTGAACGTTTCGTGTCGCGTCACGCCATGGGCGCGCTGGCTTGACCCCACAAACCTTTTGTCGTTTTTTGATCCGGCGCTACGACTTTCAAAAATTTGCTAATAATCCTTCATGGACAATGGGAAAGATTAATCTGTCCGTTGGCGGCATTATGGGGGAAAGCCAACCCCGAAACCCTTTGCAGAAAGCCTTGGCATGTCGAAATCGAGCTATTACGCCCCGAACGGAGGGTTGCCCCCTCAGACCCAGCTTCTGACCGACCGGGCGATGTTTACCGAAGCCTACGCGGTTATCCCCAAGGGGACGTATAGCGATATCGTGACGAGCCTTCTGCCGTTCTGGGACGACGCGCGGTTCTGGGTGTTATCGCGGCCATTGTCGGGCTTTGCCGAAACCTTCTCGCAATATATCGCAGAAGTGCTGCCGGGCGGTGGCAGCAACCATCCCGAGACGGAAGCTGGCGTCGAAGCGGTGTTGTTCGTGGTCGAAGGGGGCATGACCCTGACGATTGATGGCATAGCGCATGAGATGGGTGAGGGCGGGTATGCCTTCCTGCCCCCGCACGCCAACTGGACCCTGCGCAACAACGGCTCCGTGCCGGTCCGGTTTCACTGGATTCGCAAGCATTATCAGGCGGTCGAGGGTCTGGACGCACCAGAGGCGTTCGTCACCAATGAAAATGACGTGACACCCACCGCCATGCCCGACACTGACGGCGCGTGGGCGACCAGCCGCTTTGTGGACCCCAGCGACCTGCGCCATGACATGCATGTGACGATTGTCACCTTCCAACCGGGCGGGGTCATCCCCTTTGCCGAAACCCATGTGATGGAACACGGGCTTTATGTGCTGGAAGGCAAAGCGGTCTATCGCCTTAATCAGGACTGGGTCGAAGTTGAGGCCGGCGATTACATGTGGCTGCGCGCCTTCTGCCCGCAGGCGTGCTATGCTGGTGGACCGGGGCCGTTCCGGTATCTGCTTTATAAGGACGTGAACCGGCACATGACGCTGAGCGCGGCCAAATTCTAGGACGACCCAAGGCCGCGCGAAACTTGAGCGGCCGCGTCCGAAACCAGTGCGCCGATCCTCTCGACCTCGCTTTTCGGTATCCGGTGGGTGGGGCCGGAGATTGAGACCCCCGCCACCGCCTCGCCATAGATATCCCGGATCGGGGCGGCGATGCAGCGCATGCCTTCGGCCTTTTCCTCGTCGTCAAACGCCCAGCCTTTTTCGCGGATGACTGTCAGTTCGTTTTTCAACATGTCCGGCAAAATGATCGTCTTCTCGGTGAACCGGGTCAATTCTGCCATACGCAAATATTGATTGGTGCGTGTCTCGGAATAACAGGAAAGCAGTGCTTTCCCGATACCAGAGGCGTGCATGGGTGACAGGGTGCCAGGCGGAAAAAACGCGCGGATGGATTCCTGCGTTTCAACCTGGCTGATGAACATCACCACGCCATTGCGTTCGATCCCAAGATTCGAGGTCTCTCCGGTTGCCTCCATCAGCTCGCGCATGATGGGCCGGCTGCGTTCCACGATACTGCTGCGCCGCAGGAAGGCCGATCCCATACGGAACGCGGCCGATCCGATGTGCCAGGTCTGGGCGCGCTCATCCATTTCAACGAAATTCCTGGCATGCAAGGTGGCAAGAACCCGGTGCATCGTTGCCGGGGATTGGTCCAAATGCGCTGACAGCTGTGACAAGGTCATGCCGTTCGCATGGGCCAGCGCATCCACCACATCCAAAGCCCGATCCAGCGCCAGAATGGTGGTCTGCTTTTCATTGGAGTTGAAGTTTTTAGGGCGACCCATCCGCCGTTTCGGGGTTTCCATTTTCATTCCCTTCGAACAAAACCAACAAGACCTTCTGGAAAATATTGAAAGTCATGCGCGACAAGTGAAAAAGTCAAACCATTGATAATCAATAATAATGATATGATTACCCCAATAATGAAACACTTTTTCAAAAATATATCAAGGGATCAGCCCCTTCGCTACTGTTGTGGAAACCGCCAATTAGGAGGGCAGAATCATGAGCTTTCAGAACCCCGTTTTCATTCCCGGTCCGACCAATATGCCCGAGAGCCTGCGCAAGGCTGTCGATATGCCAACGCTGGACCACCGCTCACCCTTGTTCGGGCAAATTCTGCATCCGGCGCTGGAGGGTGTGAAGAAGGTTCTGAAAAGCGAAACCGCCAAGGTATTCATCTTTCCCTCGACCGGAACCGGTGGTTGGGAAACCGCGCTGACCAACACGCTTTCTGCCGGTGACAAGGTTCTGGCCGCGCGAAACGGCATGTTCAGCCACCGCTGGATTGATATGTGCCAACGTCATGGTCTGGACGTGCAGATTGTCGAAACCCCCTGGGGGGCCGGCCTGCCTGCCGACAAATATGCCGACATCCTGAAGGTCGACGCCGACCACGAGATCAAGGTGGTTCTGGCAACGCATAACGAAACCGCCACCGGTGTTCGCTCGGACATTGCCGCCGTGCGCAAGGCTCTGGACGCCGCAAACCACCCGGCGATGTTGTTTGTTGATGGCGTCAGTTCGATCGCGTCAATGGATTTTCGGATGGACGAATGGGGCGTGGATATCGCCGTCACCGGCTCGCAGAAGGGCTTTATGCTGCCCGCTGGTCTGGCCATCGTTGGCTTTTCGCCGAAAGCCATGGCCGCGCTGGAAACCGCCACGCTGCCGCGCACCTTTTTTGACGTGCGCGACATGGGCAATGGATATGCGAACAACGCCTATCCCTATACGCCGGCGGTTGGTCTGTTGAACGGTCTGAACGAAGCGTGCAAGATGCTGCTGGATGAAGGTCTGGAAAACGTCTTTGCCCGCCATCACCGCATCGCGGAAGGTGTGCGTCAGGCGGTCAGCGCGTGGGGGCTTGAGTTGTGCGCCGTGTCGAAAGACGTGCAGTCGGACACGGTCAGCGCCATTCGCACGCCCGAGGGCTTCAACGCTACGGACATTGTCACCCATGCCGCCAACAAATACGGCGTCGCCTTTGGTGTGGGTCTGGGCGAGGTTGCAGGCAAGGTGTTTCGCATCGGCCATTTGGGCAGCCTGACCGACGTTATGACCTTGTCGGGTCTGGCGACCGCCGAAATGTGCATGGTCGATCTGGGGCTGGATATCAAACTGGGGTCCGGCGTTGCTGCGGCGCAGGAATACTATCGCGCCAACCAGCTTGCCATGAGCAAAGCCGCGTAAGGGGGCAAAGATGTATATCCCGACCTATCAGGACATGCTGGACGCGCATGAGCGGATCAAACCGCATATCCGCCGCACCCCGATCCGCACGTCCGATTACCTGAACGAGTTGACCGGCGCGGAGCTGTTCTTCAAGTGCGAGAACTTTCAGGAACCCGGCGCGTTCAAGGTGCGCGGCGCTTCGAACGCGGTGTTCGGACTGAATGACGAACAAGCCAAGAAGGGTGTGGCGACGCATTCGTCGGGCAACCATGCGTCCTGTCTGAGCTATGCGGCCATGCTGCGCGGTATTCCGTGCAATGTGGTCATGCCGCACACCGCGCCGCAGGCCAAGAAAGACACGGTGCGCCGTTATGGTGGCAAGATCACCGAATGCGAGCCGTCGACCACCTCGCGCGAAGAGACTTTCGCCAAGGTGCAGGCTGAAACCGGCGGCGATTTCGTGCACCCCTATAACGATCCGCGCGTGATTGCGGGGCAGGGGACTTGCGCGAAAGAGATGATAGAGCAGTTGGATGGACTGGACTTTGCGGTTGCGCCCATTGGCGGCGGCGGCATGATTTCCGGCACCTGCCTGACGCTGTCCAACCTTGCGCCGGAAACCAAGATCATCGCGGCGGAACCGGAACAGGCGGACGATGCCTATCGCAGCTTCAAGGCGGGGCACATCATTGCCGACGACGCGCCCAAGACCATCGCCGACGGTCTTCTGGTGCCCCTGAAAGATCTGACGTGGCATTTCGTGTCAAACCACGTGTCCGACATCTATACGGCCTCGGACCCCGAGATCGTCGAGGCGATGAAAATCACCTGGAAGCACCTGCGTATCGTGATGGAGCCGTCATCCGCTGTGCCTCTGGCAACGATCCTGAAAAACCCCGACACGTTCAAAGGCAAACGTGTTGGCATCATCATCACTGGCGGCAATGTCGATCTGGACAGATTGCCGTGGCTGAACACCTGATTGGGAGACAGAACAATGAATGCACCGACTGATTATTCGAAGTTCGACGTGGGTTTCGACATTCCCGCCAAACCCGGCATGGACGAGGCGGACATCCAGACACCGTGCCTGATCCTTGATCTTGACGCGCTGGAACGCAACATCAAGAAGATGGGCGACTATGCCAAGGCGCATGGGATGCGCCACCGCGCCCATGGCAAGATGCACAAATCCGTGGACGTTCTGAAGCTGCAACAAGATCTTGGCGCCGCCTGCGGCGTGTGCTGCCAGAAGGTCTCGGAAGCCGAAGTGTTCGCCCGTGGCGGCATCAAGGACGTCATGGTGTCGAACCAAGTGACGGAACCGGCCAAGATCAAACGTCTGGCCGAAATGCCGAAACTGGGCGCGCGGGTTCTGGTCTGTGTGGATGACCCAGAGAACGTCAAAGCGCTGTCAGATGCGGCTGTTGCAGCGGGCACCGAGCTGGAGGCGCTGGTCGAGATCGACTGCGGTGCGGGCCGTTGCGGCGTCAGCACCACGCAAGACGTGGTGAACATCGCCAAGCTGATCGACGCCGCCCCGAACCTGAAATTCGCAGGCATTCAAGCCTATCAGGGCGCAATGCAGCACTTGGACCTGTATGAAGACCGCAAGGAAAAGCTGGATGCGGCCATCGCGCAAGTTGCCGACGCTGTTCAGGGTCTGAAAAGCAATGGTCTGGACTGTCACATCGTTGGCGGCGGTGGCACCGGGTCGTATTATTTCGAAAGCGCCTCGGGCGTGTATAACGAGCTGCAATGCGGATCCTATGCCTTCATGGATGCCGATTACGGCCGTATCCTCGACAAGGACGGCAAGCGCATTGACGATGGCGAATGGGAGAACGCGCTGTTCATCCTGACCACGGTGATGAGCCATTCGAAAGCTGACAAGGCAATCGTGGACGCTGGTCTGAAAGCGCAGTCGGTCGATAGCGGCCTGCCCACGGTCTATGGTCGTGACGATGTCGAATACCTGAAATGCTCGGACGAACACGGCGTGGTTGCCGACCCGAACGGCGCGTTGAAGGTGAACGACAAGCTGAAGCTGGTGCCCGGTCACTGTGATCCGACCTGCAACGTGCATGATTGGTATGTCGGCGTGCGGAACGGCAAGGTCGAAACCGTCTGGCCGGTGTCGGCGCGCGGCAAGGCTTACTAAGCTGACTTTACAAAACTGGTGGGGCTTCGGCCCCATCACTTTTCAAAGGATAGAACCAGATGTTTATCGTTCCCGAAAAAGAAATCGCCGCCCTTGTGACGCGCAAAGACAATTTCGACGCGGTCGAACAGGTTTTTGCCTCGATGGCGGGCGGGTCTGCCTATAACTTCCCGGTGATCCGCGAGGCGATTGGTCATGCCGATGCCCTTTACGGGTTCAAATCCGGGTTTGACCGGGCGGCGCTGAACCTCGGTTTGAAATCGGGTGGCTATTGGCCCGGCAATGCGGAGAAAGGCCTGACCAACCACCAATCGACAGTGTTCCTGTTTGACGCCGACACCGGCAAATGCCGCGCCGTCGTCGGGGGCAACCTGTTGACCGCGCTACGCACTGCGGCTGCGGCTGCCGTGTCCGTCGCCCACCTGGCGCGCAAAGACAGCAAGGTTCTGGGCATGATCGGGGCAGGGCATCAAGCCACGTTCCAACTGCAAGCCGTGGCCGAACAGCGCAACTTTGAAAAAGTTGTCGCATGGAACCGGACGTCGGAGAAACTGGCCTCGCTTCAGAACGTCGCGGACGATTTGGGCCTGCCGTTTGAAAGCGTCAGCCTGGACGAGCTGGGCGCACAGGCGGATGTGATCGTGACGATCGTATCCAGCCAGGCCGCGATCCTGAACGACGCTCAGGTCAAACCCGGCACGCACATTGCCTGCATGGGCACAGACACCAAGGGCAAGCAAGAGGTCGACGCCAACCTTGTCGCGCGTGCCACTGTGTTCACCGATGAAATCGCCCAGTCGATCAGCATTGGCGAAGCGCAACACGCGATTGCCGATGGCTCGCTGAAACAGGCCGACATCTCGGAAATTGGCGCGGTCATCAACGGGGACCACCCCGGCCGCACATCGGACGATGAAGTAACCCTGTTTGACGGCACCGGTGTTGGTCTGCAAGACCTCGCGGTTGCGTCAAAGGTCGTCGATCTGGCGATTGAAAAGGGCATCGCGATCGAGGTCGATTTCTAAGCAGATGACGGTTTCGGTGCAGCAGGCAGCGACCACCAATCAACACGATCCAGCCGTTTGCGGTTAGTATCAGCATGACAACAGGTGGGGGAAACCCATAACATGCTGAAAGCGGGGACCTTTTTGGCCCGCACCTTGGAGGAGGAACAGAACATGGCACTGGACAATAAAAGCGCCGACAAACGTCAGGAAGCCTTGGATTACCACGAGTTTCCGAAGCCCGGAAAACTGGAGATCCGCGCCACCAAGCCGATGGCGACGGGGCGCGACCTGTCGAACGCCTACAGCCCCGGCGTGGCCGAGGCGTGTCTTGAGATCGAAAAAAACCCGGCGGATGCCGCGCGCTATACGTCCAAGGGAAATCTGGTGGCGGTGATTTCCAACGGGACGGCGGTTCTGGGGCTGGGCAATATCGGAGCGCAGGCGTCCAAGCCCGTGATGGAAGGCAAGGCCGTTCTGTTCAAGAAATTCGCTGGCATTGATTGCTTTGATATCGAGGTCAACGAAACCGACCCCGAAAAGCTGGCCGAGATTGTTGCCAAGCTGGAACCCACTTTCGGGGCGGTGAACCTTGAGGATATCAAGGCGCCGGACTGCTTTCTGGTCGAAGAACTTTGTCGGAAGAAAATGAACATTCCGGTGTTTCACGATGACCAGCACGGCACCGCGATTGTCGCCTCGGCGGCGGCTTTCAACGCGCTGATCGTGGCGAAGAAGGATGTGGCCAAGATCAAGGTTGTGGCCCTTGGTGCGGGGGCTGCGGGCATTGCGTGTCTGAAAATGCTGATGGTGATGGGCGTCAAGAAACAACACATCACCATGTTGGACAGCAAGGGCGTGGTTCACACGGGCCGCTCTGACCTGAACAAGCAAAAGCAGGAATTTGCCCGCGACACCGACATGCGCACCACTGATGATGCGATGGTCGGGGCGGACCTGTTCCTTGGCGTGTCTGGCCCCGGCTTGCTGACCAAAGAGATGGTCGCGAAAATGGCGGATGATCCGATCATTTTCGCGCTGGCCAACCCGACACCCGAGATCATGCCGGAAGAGGCACGCGAGGTAGCGCCCGGTGCGCTGATTGCGACAGGCCGGTCGGATTATCCGAACCAAGTGAACAACGTGCTATGTTTCCCGTTCATTTTCCGCGGTGCGCTGGACAGTGGCGCGACCGAGATCAACGACGAAATGAAGCTGGCGTGTGTCGAGGCGATTGCGGGTCTGGCGCGGGTAACGACTTCGGCGGAAGTGGGTGTCGCCTATCGCGGCGAGCGTTTGACCTTCGGGCCGGAATATCTGATCCCGAAACCGTTTGATCCGCGCCTGTTACCGACTATTGCGACCGCCGTGGCACGGGCCGCCATTGCATCTGGTGTTGCAACGCGCGAACTTGATCTGGACGAATACAAGACCACGCTTCAAGGCGAAGTCTTCCGGTCCTATTCCATCATGCGCCGTGTGTTCGACGCTGCCCGCGCCGCCAAGCGCCGGATCGTCTTTGCCGAAGGCGAGGATGAGCGCGTGTTGCGCGCGGCCCAAACAATGGCGGAAGACGGGGTCGATACGCCGATCCTGATTGGTCGTCCCGAAGTCGTTGAAGCACGATTGGAACGGGAAGGATTGAAGATCAAGCCGGGCCAGGATTTCGAACTCGTGAACCCGGAAAATGACCCGCGCTATCGCGATTATTGGGAAACCTATCACGAAGTTCTGGCACGAAAGGGCGTCACACCTGATCTGGCACGTGCCATCCTGCGCACCAATACCACCGCCATCGCGGGCGTGATGGTGCGTCGCGGCGAAGCTGACAGCATGATCTGCGGCACGTTCGGCGAGTTTCGCTGGCATCTGAATTACGCCACCAACCTGCTGGCGGAAGGCGAGCTTCACCCGGTCGGTGCGCTGTCGCTGATGATCCTGGATCAAGGACCACTGTTCATCGCGGACACCCATGTGAACATCACACCGGATGCGCAACAACTCTCGGAAATTGTCGTGGCCGCCGCCCGTCACGTGCGCCGTTTCGGAATCGAGCCACGGGTCGCGCTGTGTTCGGGCTCGCAATTCGGCAATCTGGACAGCGCGTCGGGACGGGCGATGCGCGGAGCGCTGGATATTCTGGATCAGCAGCCGCTGGATTTCGAATACGAGGGTGAGATGCACACCGATGCTGCCCTTGACCCGGATCTGCGCGAACGCCTGTTCCCGGGTGGACGTCTGACCGGCAAGGCAAATGTGCTGGTCTATGCCAACACAGATGCAGCCGGGGCCACGCGCAACATCCTGAAAGCCGTCGCCGGCGGGCTTGAAGTCGGCCCGATCCTGATGGGGATGGGAAATCGGGTGCATATCGTCACGCCCTCGATCACCGTGCGCGGTCTGTTGAATACCGCCGCGTTGGCGGGGTCTGCGGTGTCCAGCTACGGCTGACCACCCGGTCCAGGGGTTGGACAACCGCCGCAAGAGTGGTCCAGCCCCGAAAAAACCAAAAATTATCGGAGGAGAATACAAGTGTCTGCACTATCTACAGACGTGGATGCAGTTGATGAAAAACTGCCACCCGCGAAATTATTTACCTTGGGATTACAACACGTTCTGGTGATGTATGCCGGTGCCATCGCGGTGCCGCTGATCGTCGGGCGTGTCCTGAAGCTAAACCCTGAACAGGTGGCGTTCCTGATCTCGGCTGACCTGTTTGTCTGCGGAGTCGTCACCATCATCCAGTCGCTGGGGGCCTCCAAATGGTTTGGCATCAAGATGCCCGTCATGATGGGTGTGACTTTTGCATCGGTCGGGCCGATGGTGTCGATTGCCGTGGCCAATCCAGGTGTGGATGGCGCGCGAATGATCTTCGGAGCCATTATTGGCGCCGGTATCATCGCGATGCTGATTGCGCCCTTGGTCAGTCGCATGTTGCGATTCTTCCCACCGGTGGTGACAGGCACGATCATTCTTGTGATCGGTGTCACCCTGATGCGCGTCGGGATCAACTGGATCTTCGGTCTGCCTGTCGGCCCCACGGCGCCCGAGATTGTCGATCCCGCCCATACCGCATGGCTTGAAGAAGTGCGCGGCATGCTTGCAAGCGGTTCAATCCCGGCGATACCCGAAGGTCTGACCGTGGCGCCGACCGTGGACAATCCGCGTTACGCAACCCCGCAAAACATGATGATCTCGGGCCTTGTGCTGTTGACCATTATTGTTGTGATGAAATACGCAACCGGCTTTCTGGCCAACATTTCGGTTCTGTTGGGCATTATCGTGGGTGCGGTTTTTGCCGCCTCGATCGGCATGATGCATTTCGATAGTGTGGGCGATGCGGGCTGGTTTGCCCTGATCACGCCTTTCCGCTTTGGCCTTCCGATTTTCGACCCCATCATGATCCTGACCATGACGCTTGTCATGATCGTCGTGATGATTGAATCGACCGGCATGTTCCTGGCCCTGGGCGAGATGTGCGGCAAGAAGATCGAACGTCCGTCCTTGTCGGCTGGTCTTCGGACCGATGGTCTGGGCACGCTGATCGGCGGGGTGTTCAACACCTTCCCCTATACATCGTTCAGCCAGAATGTCGGCCTTGTTGGTGTGACGGGCATTCGGTCGCGCTATGTCTGCGTGGCGGGGGGTGCGATCATGATCGTGCTGGGTCTGGTGCCTAAAATGGGCGCTTTGGTCGAGGCCCTGCCGGTCGCCGTTCTTGGTGGAGCCGGTCTGGTGATGTTCGGCATGGTTGCGGCCACGGGTGTTCGTATCCTGGGTGGTGTTGACTTCAAGACCAACCGCTATAACGGTCTGATCGTCGCCATTTCACTGGGTCTTGGTATGATCCCCTTGATCGCGCCTGATTTCACCATGTGGCTTCCGCACTCGATCGAACCGCTGATCCACTCCGGCATTCTGCTGGCCGCAATTTCTTCGGTTGTGTTGAACATGGTGTTCAACGGCACCAAGGAGATCTCGGAAGAAGAGCTGGTCGAAGCCGCCTTGCAATCAGATGGTGGTCACTGATCCTCTGATCTGACAAGCTGGCAAAAAGGGAAGGGGCTTTGTCGCTTCCCTTTTTCCGTTGGGGCGCGCGTGTGTTGCTGGCGATCACGTTGTGACATGTCGGCGCGGCTTATGTATCTGCACAGGGTGATGCCGTGACCGATCAGCCGACAAGGAAACGATAGAAGAAAACGGCGCTCATCCCGAAGCCGATGATGGCTATGATCAGGCGCAGCACAGGCACCGGGATCGCGCGGGCCAAGGGTGCGCCGGTGTATCCGCCGATGGTGGATGCCACCATCATCACCAGCGCCTGCGGCCATGCGACCAGCCCCGCCAGCGCGAAGATCGCGACCGAGATGGCGGACAGCGCGAAGGACAGCCCGTTTTTCAACCCGTTCATTTGGTGGATGTTGGACATGCCCCAAAGCGCGAACAGTGCCAGAAGGACAATCCCCAACCCGCCGTTGAAATAGCCGCCATAGACGCTGACCAGAAATAGCCCCAGCGCACCGTAGGGGGTGACGGATCGGCTGTGCTTCGCGCTCCAGTCGCGCAACTGATTGCCAAAAAGAAAAACCAACGTGGCGGCGAGCAGCAGAAACGGCACCACGGCTGAGAATGCTTTGTCCGATGAAATCAGAAGCAGACCAGCCCCGACAACCCCGCCCGCCAGCGTGATCAAGGTCAGCTTGACCATCAGCTTGCGGTCGAAGCTGCGCAATTCAGGTAGGAACCCCATCGCGCCGCCCAGATAGCCGGGGAAAACCGCAACGGCGCTGGTGGCGTTCGCGGCGACAACCGGCACGCCGGTAAAGACCAGCGCGGGCAGGGTCAGGAACGTGCCGCCACCGGCGATGGTGTTCAAAACGCCCGCCGCATAGGCCGCGATGGCAAGGATGATGAAGTCTTGCATGAAGGATGCTCGTGTTAGGTTTGCCCCATTCCAAGGGGGCTGGAGTAAGGGCTGGAATACGGGACAAGGCGCGCCAAGATGGGCGCGCCCTGTCTGTTTGGTTGGCCCGGCTAGGGCCGCCCATCACTTCTTGCGCTTCTTCGGCGGCATCAGGTCGGTGATTGTGCCCTCGAACATTTCGGCGGCGAAGTTCACCGTTTCCGACAGGGTCGGGTGCGGGTGGATGGTGTGACCCAGATCGACCGCATCCGCACCCATCTCAATCGCCAGCGCGACCTCGGCAATCAGATCGCCCGCGTTGGGGCCGACAATGCCCGCGCCGATCACCCGGTCGTCCTCCTCGTCGAAGATCAGTTTGGTGATCCCTTCCGAGCGTCCCAGCGACAGTGACCGGCCCGAGGCTGCCCAAGGGAAGCTGCCCTTGCCGACCTTGATGCCTTGTGCCTTGGCTTCGGTTTCCGTCAGGCCGACCCAGGCCACTTCGGGGTCGGTATAGGCGACCGAGGGAATGACGCGCGCGTCAAAGAAGCGCTTTTCGCCGGCGGCGACCTCTGCGGCCACTTTGCCTTCATGCACCGCTTTATGCGCCAGCATCGGTTGGCCGACCACATCGCCGATGGCAAAGATGTGTGCCACGCCTGTGCGCTGTTGGTTGTCCACGTTGATGAAACCGCGGTCGTCCACGGCGACACCTGCCTTTTCGGCGTCGACCGTTTTGCCGTTGGGTTTGCGGCCAACCGCGACCAACACCTTGTCAAACGTATCGGTTTTTTCACCGTCCGGGCCTTCCATCGTGACCTTAAGGCCTTTTTTTTGTGCCTCGACGGCTGTGACTTTCGTCTTGGTCAGGATCGCTTCATACCGCCCCTCGATCCGCTTGTGCAGCGGTTTCACGATGTCCTTGTCCGCGCCCGGAATGATCTGGTCCATGAACTCGACAATCGTCACTTTCGACCCAAGCGCATCATAGACCGTGGCCATTTCCAGCCCGATGATGCCGCCGCCCAGCACCAGCAGGCGCTTGGGAATGTCCTCAAGCTCCAATGCGCCGGTTGAATCGATCACGCGCGGGTCGTCATGCGGGATGAAGGGCAGGGTGACGGGTTCGGAACCCGCCGCGATGATACATTGGTCAAAGCTGACTTTGGTCAGGCCATCATCGGTCTGCACCTCGATCATGTTCGGGCCAGAGAAGCGGCCATAGCCGTTCACGACATGCACCTTGCGGGCTTTCGCCAGACCCGACAGACCGCCGGTCAGCCCGTTCACCACCGAGGATTTCCAGTCGCGCAGGTCGTTCAGCTTGATCTTGGGTTTGGCAAAGCTGATACCGTGTTCGCCCATCTCTTCAGCCTCGGTGATGACCTTGGCCGCGTGCAGCAAGGCCTTCGACGGAATACAGCCCACGTTCAGGCATACCCCACCCAGCGAGGCATCCTTTTCGATCAATACGACCTTTTTGCCAAGATCGGCGGCGCGGAAGGCGGCGGTGTAACCACCGGGGCCGGAGCCCAGCACGACCACTTCGCCGTGAATGTCACCGGGACCGGCCGCGGTGCCTGTGGCGGCAACGGCGGCAGGAGCCTCTGCGGATGGAGCTTCCGGTGCTGCCTCGGCAGGCGCATCGCCCGCATCGACGGCGTCCAGTACCATGATGACCGAGCCTTCGGACACCTTGTCGCCTTCGGACACCTTGATTTCCTTCACCACACCTGCGGCGGGCGATGGGACTTCCATGGTGGCCTTGTCGCTTTCCAACTCCAACAACGGGTCTTCTGCGGCAACCGTGTCGCCGACAGCGACCAGAATGCCAATGACTGGCACATCCGAGAAATCGCCAATATCAGGAACTTTCACATCCATGTCTTCGTTCCCCTTACAGCATCAGCCGGCGCACATCGCCGAGCAGGTGTTTCAGTGTTGCCGAGAAGCGCGCCGCCAATGCGCCGTCGATGGCGCGGTGGTCATAGGACAGGCTGAGCGGCTGCATGTTGCGCGGCACGAACTCTTCCCCGTTCCAGACGGGTGCCATTTTCGACCGGGTCAGGCCCAGAATGGCGACCTCGGGTGCGTTGACGATGGGGGTGAATGACGTGCCGCCGATCCCGCCCAAGGACGAGATCGTGAAAGTTGCCCCCGACATATCATCGCCCTTCAGCTTGCCGTCGCGTGCCTTGGCAGACAGATCGCCCAGTTCCTTGGATATCTCGATGATCCCCTTGCGGTCGGCATCCTTGATCACCGGCACCATCAGACCGTTGGGCGTATCCGCCGCAAAGCCGATGTTATAGAAATCCTTGCGGATCAGTTTGTCGCCGTCGGGGTGGATCGACGAGTTAACTTCCCAGTGCTGCTTTAGCGCCGACACGCTGGCCTTGATCACGAAGGACAGAAGCGTGACGCGATAGCCGTCTTCCTTGGCCTGCGCGTCCAGCTCGCGGCGGTAAGCGTCCAGATCGGTGATGTCGGCTTCTTCGTTATGGGTGACATGCGGGATGTTCAGCCAGGACCGGTGAAGGGCCGGGCCGGACAGTTTCTTGATACGCGGCATTTCCACATCTTCGGTGGGACCGAATTTCGAGAAGTCCACGGCGGGAATCGGCGGTATGCCCATGCCGCCGCTGACGGCACCCCCGCTTGCGGGCGCGGATTGCGATTTCAGGAAAGCGGTCACGTCTTCGCGCAGGATGCGACCCTTGCGGCCCGATCCGTTGACCCGTGCCAGATCAATTTCCAACTGGCGCGCAAAGGCGCGAACCGACGGGCTGGCATGGGCCTTGCCAAAGCCCGCATCCGTTACCGTTGCCGGAGCAGCAGCAGGTGCAGGCGAGGGGGCTGGGGTCGCGTCAGGAGTTGGAGCCGCGTCGGCAATGGGCGCGGCGGCGGAGGTGTCAGCCCCCGCACCGTCACCTTCCAGCATCAAGATCAGCGAGCCTTCGGACACCGTATCGCCTTCGGACACCTTGATCTCGGCCACTTTCCCTGCGGCGGGCGAAGGCACTTCCAATGTGGCCTTGTCGCTCTCCAGCTCGATAATCGGGTCTTCTGCGGCAATCACGTCACCCACGCTGACCAGAACGGTCACAACGGGCACGTCGGAAAAATCGCCGATGTCGGGAACTTTCACTTCGATCGTCATAATTTATTCTCCTGTCTGTCCGTTCACACCAAGCGCGGGTTGGGCTTGTTGCCGTCGATGTCGTATTTGGAAAGTGCATCTTGCAGCTGTTTCTTGGTGACATTGCCGTCACGATAAAGGTCCACCATAGCCGCCGCTGCAATGTGGTTGGCGTCCACCTCGAAGAAGCGGCGCAGGTTCACGCGGCTGTCCGAGCGACCAAAGCCGTCGGTGCCCAGCACCGTGTAGCGCCCAGGCACGGCCAGCCGGATCTGTTCGGCATAGTTCTTCATGTAATCCGTCGCCGCGATGATCGGACCTTTGGTTTTGGACAATTGCTGGGTCGCAAAGGGTTCGCGCGGCTCGGCCAGCGGGTTCAGGCGATTCCAGCGCGCCACGTCCTGACAATCGCGCGCCAACTCGTTGAACGAGGTGGCCGACCAGATTTCCGCCGTGACGCCGAAATCTTCTTTCAGCATCTCGGCGGCTTTCATCGCCTGCACCAGAATGGTGCCTGACCCCACCAGGGTGACATGTTTCTTGCCGGGCTTCTTGACCTCTTGCAGGCGGTAAAGGCCTTTGACGATCTCGTCCTCGACGCCCATTGGCATGTCGGGATGCGAGTAGTTTTCGTTCATCAGGGTCAGATAGAAATACACGTCCTCCTGATCGACATACATGCGTTGCAGCCCGTTATGCACGATCACCGCGACCTCGTATTGGAAGGTTGGATCATAGGTGATGCAGTTGGGGATGGTGCCCGCCAGGATATGGCTGTGCCCGTCCTCGTGCTGTAACCCTTCGCCGTTCAGCGTGGTGCGCCCTGCGGTGCCACCCAGCATGAAACCCCGCGCGCGGCTGTCGCCCGCCGCCCATGCCAGATCGCCGATCCGCTGGAACCCGAACATCGAGTAGTAGATATAGAAAGGGATCATCGGCACGCCATGATTGGAATAGGACGTCGCCGCCGCGATCCAGTCCGCCATGGCGCCGGCCTCGTTGATGCCTTCCTGTAGCACCTGACCATCGGTGCTTTCCTTGTAATACATCATCTGGTCGGCATCTTCGGGGGTATAGTTCTGCCCCTTGGGGTTATAGATCCCGACCGAGCGGAACAGACCCTCCATCCCGAAGGTGCGGCTTTCATCGGGCACGATGGGCACAACGTGTTTGCCGACATTCTTGTCGCGCAAAAGCGTGGTCAGAATGCGGACGAACGCCATGGTGGTCGAGATTTCGCGATCCCCGGTGCCTTTCAGTTGTGATGAAAACTTGTCGAGGCCGGGAATGTCCAGTTTGGGTGTGTCACGCCAGTCGCGCTTGGGAAACTCTCCGCCCAGCTTCTTGCGCTGGTCCAGAAGATAGGATTTCTGCGCATTGTTCAGCTTGACGAAGGGCGCGTTCGGCAGGTCTTCGTCGCTGACCGGGATGTCGAACCGGTCGCGGAAGGCGCGCAGTTGATCCTCGGCCATCTTCTTTTGCTGGTGGGTGATGTTTTGGCCTTCACCGGCCTTGCCCATGCCATAGCCCTTGACCGTCTTGACCAGTAGACAAGTGGGTTCGCCCTTGGTCTCGGACGCGCGTTTGAAGGCGGTATAGACCTTTTGCGGGTCATGCCCGCCCCGGCGCAGCGCCCAGATCTGATCATCGGTCCAATCCTCGACCAGCGCGGCGGTTTCAGGATATTTCCCAAAGAAATGCTTGCGGATATAGGCCCCGTCCTTGGATTTGAAGGTCTGATAATCGCCATCGACGGTTTCATCCATGAGCTGGCGCAAGCGCCCGGTGGTATCTTTTTCAAGCAGCTCATCCCAGCCCTTGCCCCACAGGAGTTTGATGACGTTCCAGCCTGCACCGCGGAAATCGCCCTCCAACTCCTGCACGATTTTCGAGTTGCCACGCACCGGGCCATCCAGCCGTTGCAGATTGCAGTTCACCACGAAGATCAGGTTGTCCAGCCCTTCACGGGCGGCAAGGTCGATGGCGCCCCGGCTTTCGGGTTCGTCCATCTCGCCGTCACCAAGGAAGACCCAGACCTTTCGGTCGGCCATGTCGATCAAGCCTCGATTGTGCATGTATTTCATGAACCGCGCCTGATAAATCGCCATTAGCGGACCAAGACCCATCGAGACGGTCGGGAACTGCCAGTAATCCGGCATCAGCCACGGGTGCGGATAGGACGACAAGCCTTCGCCAGACACCTCTGAACGGAAGTTCTCTAACTGCTCTTCGGAAATGCGCCCTTCCATGAAGGACCGCGCATAGATGCCGGGGATCACATGACCCTGAAAGAACACAAGGTCGCCGCCGTGAATGGCAGACTTCGAGCGCCAGAAGTGGTTCAGCCCGATGTCATACATCACCGCCGAGGACGCAAAAGACGCGATGTGCCCGCCATATTCCGACGAGACCTTGTTGCGGCGCACGACGGTGGCCATGGCGTTCCAGCGGTTGATGGTGCGGATGCGCCATTCCATCTCCAGATTGCCGGGGATCTCTAGCTCGTCATCCGCCGGGATCGTGTTCTGATAAGGCGTGGTGGCGGAAAACGGCAGGTTGGCCCCGGCGGCGCGCGCCTGTTGAACGGACTTGTCCAGCAGGAAATGCGCCCGATCTGGCCCATCTTTCGCGATGACGTCTTCAATCGCTTCCTGCCATTCGCGAGATTCTACTGGATCGATGTCGTTTGGAAATTCAACCATGGCGCGGTCTCCGTGTTGTGCGGTTCATTAGGCAATATTGGTCTATCCTGCGGCATTTGCCCACAGGATATATGCTTTAATTGAGAGAGAGGGGCACGCGCGCATGCGCCGCATGTTCTGGGGCGGGGACGCGAGATATCCGTTGGAGCCGGATGTCATCTTTTGTTTGGTCGGACGCCCCCATATTAGGGGCGCCCGTAAAGTCTGGATCAAGCGTGATCATCATGGGGCAACGAGCCACGACCATGGCCGGCCATCCCACCCGATACTTCCTCGGTCGCTTCATCTGCCAGTTCGTGCGGCAGGACCAGGTTCAGAACGATGGCGATCACCGCTGCGGGCAGAAGGCCCGAGGTCAGCAGGATGCGGGCGGTGTCGGGCATGTGCTGAAGCGCACCCGGTTCCAGTTGCAGACCAAGACCGATGGACAGGGCAATCGCGAAGATCACCATGTTGCGGCGGTTCCAGTCGACATCCGACAGCATCGAGATACCGGCGGCCACAACCATGCCGAACATCACGATCACACCGCCGCCCAGAACCTCGATCGGAACGGTGCGGATCACGCCGCCGACTTTGGGGATCAGCCCCGCGACGATCAGGAAGATCGCCCCAAAGGTCACAACGTGGCGGCTCATCACGCCGGTCATGGCGATCAGGCCCACGTTCTGGCTGAACGAGGTGTTGGGGAACGCGCCGAACATACCGGCGACGGCCGTGCCGATACCGTCGGCATATGTCGCGCCCTGGATTTCCTTGTCGGTTGCTTCGCGGCCTGCACCACCTTTGGTGATCCCCGATACGTCGCCCACGGTCTCGATCGCCGAGATGAAGGCCATCAGACAGAAGCCAATGATCGCAGCGGCCGACATTTCGAACCCGTATTTGAAGGGCATCGGCAGGGCGAAAGCGCTGGCGCGGCTCCACGATCCGGTGATGGCTTCAATCGACAACATGCCGACCATGATCGCATAGATATAGCCGACGATCAGACCGATCAGCACCGCCGAGATCGACAACATGCCCTTGGTGAAGAATTTCAAACCAAGTGTCACCAAGATAACCACCAAGGCGGCGGACCAGTTCAGCAGCGAGCCGTATTCCGGCGTGCCAATCGCAGGAACACCGCCCGCGGCATACTGAATGCCCACCTTCACAAGCGCCAGACCGATCATCGTCACCACAAGCCCGGTCACAAGCGGGGGCAGGGCAAAGCGAAGCTTACCGACGAATGTCCCGATGAAGGCATGGAAGATACCACCGATGATGACGCCGGTGAACAGGGCGGCCAGCGCGTCAACGCCTTTGCCCGCCACAAGCGGGATCATGATCGGCAGGAACGCAAACGACGTGCCCTGCACGATGGGCAGCGCCGCGCCGACCGGGCCAATCGTTATGGTTTGCAGAAGCGTGGCAACACCCGCAAACAGCATCGACATCTGGATCAGATACAAGAGTTCCGGAAAGTCGGGTGAGTTCGACCCGAACCCGAAGCCCGCCGCACCCGCGACGATGATCGCAGGTGTGACGTTCGAAACGAACATTGCCAGGACGTGCTGGATGCCCAGCGGAATCGCCTTGTGCAAAGCGGGTGTATAGTTTGGGTCGCGAAGTTGCTCCGCTGTCCCGATGGAATTGTCAGCCATGTGGTTTCCTCCCAATTTGACTGTTCGCGCCAGGCCGCTGCTTCTGTGACAGGGTGCCTTATTTCACTGATTGAACGATGTAAGGATCGTCGAACCAGTGTTCGTCCAGGTTGGGTCCATCGCCGATACGATCAACGACGATAAACTGTCCCGGTTTTTCGATGGGGGCGAGCACGCCGTGCCAAACACCCCGCAAAAGATTGATGGATTGGCCCGGTTGCGACACGAAGGCCTTGAGGTTCACCGGCACCCCGTTCTGATCTTCGGCCACGATGACCAGCATCGGCACGCCGGACACCGGAATGAACGCCTGACTTCCCTCCGGGTGACGTTCGACCATGTCGACCACATGGGGAAACTGCCGCGCCTTGGCGTCAAACAGGCTGATCCCGGCACGCCCGTCGGCAAAATCCATGCGCGCAAGGTCATGGTGACGCCCGCACATGCCTTGATTGATCAGCTTGTCGGGTGCGCCCGAGACCTCGATCACGTCACCGAACGGCGCGAAGGCGGCCGCGGTCAGGGGCTGCGGGGTCAGTGCCCGGCTCACGGCAGCAGGTCCCTTAGGCGGAACTGGGCGATCCGTTCGACCTGTCGGCAGGCTTCGGCAAATTCGGTGTCGCGATCATTGTCGATACGCGTGTGGAAATTGGCAAGGATGGACGCCTTGTCGTGATCGCGCACCGCGATGATGAAGGGAAAGCCGTGCTTGTCCACATAGGTGGTGTTGAGCTTGGTGAAGGTCTCGCGTTCCTCGTCGGTCAGGTAATCCAGACCCGCGCCTGCCTGTTCCGACGTGCTTTCGGCGGTCAATTCACCTGCTGCGGCCAGCTTGCCCGCCAAGTCGGGGTGAGCGGTCAGAACGCCCAGACGCTCATCCTCGGACGCGGTGCGGAAGGCGCGGCAAAGCGCGTTGTGGACCCCTGCGGCGCTGTCATGGGCCGGGCCGAGCTCCAGATCATACGCGCGTTCGGCGATCCACGGGGAATGTTCAAAGATCGAGCCGTAAAGCGACACGAACCGCGCCTTGTCCATCTGGCTGGGCCGCTCGAACCGTTTGGGTGGATGGGTTTTCGCCCAATGCTCGGCAATGTCGATGCGGCGCGGGGTCCAGACGCCATCATGCGCCTGAATATGATCGATAAACCGTTTCAGACCTGCGATTTTGCCCGGTCGCCCCACAAGGCGGCAGTGCAGACCGATGGTCATCATGGCGGGACGCCCGGCATCACCTTCGGCATAGAGCGTGTCGAACGCATCGGTCAGATAGCGGCCAAAATCGTTGCCTGTCACCCAACCCGGCGCGGTGGCGAAACGCATGTCGTTGGCTTCCAGAGTGTAAGGGATAATCAGCTGATCGCAGTCGCCGACTTCCAGCCAATAGGGCAGGTCGTCGTCATAGGTGTCGGACACATAGGCGAACCCGCCTTCTTCGGCGGCCAGACGCACGGTGTTTTCTGAACAGCGCCCGGTATACCAACCGCGCGGGCGTTCGCCCACGACCTCGGTGTGCAGGCGGATCGCCTCGGCGATCGAGGCACGCTCGGCGTCTTCGGGCATGTCTTTATGTTCGATCCATTTCAGGCCGTGGCTGGCAATCTCCCAGCCTGCATCCTTCATCGCCTGAAGCTGTTCGGGGCTGCGCGACAGGGCGCGAGCGACGCCATAGATCGTCAGCGGAATATCCGCGCCGGTGAACAGACGATGCAGACGCCAGAACCCGGCGCGCGCGCCGTATTCATACATGCTTTCCATGTTCCAGTGGCGTTTGCCGGGCCAGGGGGCGGCGCCGGGAATGTCGGACAAAAACGCCTCGGACGCGTCATCCCCATGCAGCACGCAGTTTTCCGCGCCCTCTTCATAGTTTAACACAAACTGAACCGCGACCTTGGCGTTGCCCGGCCATTGCGGGTGGGGTGGCGTCGGGCCGTAGCCGCGCATGTCACGAGTGTAGCGTTTCAACTCGGGTCTCCTCATTTTCTTTCTTATACCGCAAAATAATTGCGGTCACTTTCACATTTTTTTTGAAAGAGCTTTTTGTCACTTCTCTATGTATTGATAACAAAACGCAGGACATTAATGGGACAACTCAGAAGGAGACGCCATATGACCGGATATCTGACCACGCATGTTCTGGACACTGCACGGGGCTGCCCGGCTGAGGGACTTGAGATCGACCTGTATCGCATCGAAGGGGACAAACGCATCCATCTGCGCAGCCTCACGACCAATGATGACGGGCGCACGGACGAGCAAATTCTGCCCGCTGACGAGTTTGAAATCGGCACCTATGAGTTGGTGTTCCATGCAGGCGCGTATCTGGACGCGATCGGCACACCGCCGGAAGAACCGCGTTTCCTGGACGTGGTGCCACTGCGCTTCGGGATGTCCGAGCCCGCGCATTATCACGTGCCGCTGCTGCTTTCGCCGTTTGGCTATTCAACCTATCGCGGCAGCTAGGGCGCGGGTCTATTTGGGCATCGACGCCTGAATGTGGTCCACCATGAAATCGATGAACAGGCGGGCCTTTGGGTCTTGCCTGCGCCTGTGCATGTAAAGACAGGCCAGCTGAATGGGCAGGGGGGGTTCATCGACCAGCACCGGCACCAGTCGCCCCTTGGCCAGATGCTCGGAAATTTCGAACACTGCTTTCAGAACGATCCCCTGACCATCCAGTGCCCAACTGGTCAGAATCTCGCCGTGATCGGATTCAAATGGGCCGGAAACCGTCACGCGCTTGACCCCGTTTGCGGTTTGCAGCGGCCATTGGAACTCTGGCGCGCCGGGATAACGCAGGTTCAGGCAATCATGCATATCGGTGCGCAACTCGTCGCTGGATGTCGGCATGCCGTGGTTCTTGATATAGTCCGGCGAGGCGCACAGAACACGCGGACAATCGGTAATCTTGCGAATGCGCAGATTGCTGTCTTCCGGCACACCCAAGAAGAACGCGGCATCCAAACCCTCGGCGGCCAGATCAAGTTTGCGGTCCGAGGATCGCAAGCGGATGTTGATCAGGGGATAGGCCTCTCTGAACGTCGGTACTGCCGGGGCGATAAACCGTTGCGCGATGCCGATGGGTGCGGCCACGTGCAAGGTGCCACGCGGCGACCGGGTGATGTCGCTGATGTCAGCCTCGGCGGCTTCGACCGCCTCAAGAATTTTACTGGCACCCTTGTAGAAGGTGTTGCCCTGTTCCGTCGGGTTCAGCAGCCGCGTGGTGCGCTGAAACAGGCGGATGCCCAGATGCCCCTCAAGCTGCGATATACGCGACGACGCTACGGCGGCCGAGATGCGCAGATCGCGCGCGGCAGCCGACATGCTGCCCAATTCATAGACCCGTACAAAGGTTCTGATATTGTCCAGATAGGCCATGTCGCCATTCTTCCACTTTTTTTGAAGCAGCTAGATATTTTTTCCTAATATACGATAATGAGCCAGTGAGCTACTTTTTATAAAAGCTCGGAGGAACACCCTATGCAAGATCTTGCAATCATGTGGGATTGGCTGGCCTTTGCGGTCCGTTGGTTGCACGTCATCACCGCGATGGCCTGGATTGGCTCGTCATTTTACTTTGTCGCTTTGGACCTCGGTCTGCGCAAAGCGCCGGATCTACCGGTGGGTGCCCATGGCGAGGAATGGCAGGTTCACGGCGGTGGATTTTACCACATCCGCAAGTTTCTTGTGGCCCCCGAAAACATGCCCGAGCATCTGATCTGGTTCAAATGGGAAAGTTATACGACATGGTTGTCGGGCGCGGCTCTTTTGATGATCGTCTATTGGGTGGGCGGCGAGCTTTACCTGATCGACGCCCAGAAAGCTGACCTTGCACTGTGGCAGGGGATCGTGATCTCGGCCGTGTCGTTGTCGATTGGCTGGCTGGTTTATGACCGGCTGTGCAAATCGCCCCTGGCTGAAAATCCGACGGTTCTGATGGTGCTGCTGTTCGTGCTGCTGGTGGCCATGGGCTATGGCTATAACCAGATCTTCACGGGCCGGGCGACGATGCTGCATCTGGGCGCCTTCACTGCGACGATCATGACGGCGAACGTGTTCTTCATCATCATGCCCAACCAGCGCATCGTCGTGAAAGACTTGCAAGAAGGCCGCACGCCGGACGCCAAATACGGCAAGATCGCCAAGCTTCGCTCGACCCACAACAACTATCTGACGCTGCCCGTGATCTTCCTGATGTTGTCGAACCACTATCCGCTGGCGTTCGCGTCGGAATACAACTGGATCATCGCCGCATTGGTGTTCCTGATGGGTGTGTCGATCCGCCACTACTTCAACTCGAACCATGCGGGCACGAGCGACCCGAAGTGGACATGGCTGGTGACAACGGTTCTGTTCATCATGATCATGTGGCTGTCCACGGCACCGTTGGAAAATGACACGCTGGAAGAGGCCGAAGCCCGCCCCTTGAGCAAGACCGAGCAGATCTTCGCGAATGCCGAAGGGTTCGATGAGGTTCAGGATATCATTCTGGGCCGCTGCTCCATGTGTCATGCGCGCGAGGTGTTCTATGACGGTATCCGACGTGCGCCCAAGGGTATTCATCTGGAAACCACAGGCGACATCACCCGCGCGGCACGGCAGATCTATATTCAAGCGGGGGTGTCAGTGGCCATGCCACCCGCAAACGTGTCTTTCATGGAAGACGACGAGCGCAAGAAGATCATCAAATGGTATCGAAACGCAGCGAAGGATTTACCGTTCTACATCGCGTCGAACTGAACTCGCCTTGCGAACAGGTGATGCACGAATGGGCCTGCGCCAATGCAGAGGCCTTTTGCCTGTCCTGACCCCGGACCGTATGATCGGAGTATGACAGAATCAAAGAAACGCGCGCTTGTCATTGGGTCGTCCGGCGGGGTAGGGCAGGCGCTGATGAGTGCCTTACAGGGGCGTGGCTTTGATGTCACGGGCCTGTCCCGCACCGGCCAAGGGCTGGACATCACCAACGAGGGAAACGTGTCCGATGTGTTTGGGCAGCTTGACGGTTCCTTCGACCAGATCGTCGTCGCATCGGGCATACTGGCCGCCCGGTCCGGTCCCGAAAAATCCATCGGCGCGGTGACAGGTGATGAACTTGCCGCGCTGTTCGCAGTGAACGCCATAGGCCCTGCACTGATCCTTAAACATTCCAAACACCTGATGCCTCGCGACCGGCGTGTAATCTTTGCGGCGTTGTCTGCCCGCGTGGGATCCATTGGCGACAACAGGTTGGGCGGCTGGTATTCCTATCGCGCGTCGAAAGCTGCGCTGAACCAGTTGATCAAGACCGCGTCGGTCGAGCTGCGCCGGACGCACAAACACCTGATCTGCGTCGCGCTGCATCCCGGCACGGTCGCCACACCTTTCACCCGCGATTATCCCCAGCACACATCCGTCGCGCCCAAAGAGGCCGCCGACAATTTGCTGAATGTCATGGAAGGGCTGACCCCAGAGGATAACGGGTCCTTTTTTGACTGGGCGGGGAAGCAGGTGCCCTGGTGACGGATTTGTTGCAACCAAGTGGACAAGTGGAAATGTCACCAGTTGTGTAAAGCAGAAGTGTCAGCATGAGCGCTGACGGTAGCAAAGCCTGACAGAGCGGAGACCTCACATATCGCAGCCCTGGCTGGCTTTGCGGCGGCAATGAATGCGAACCTTCTTGCAAAGTGCGGCGAAAGGGGCAAAGCGCCCTAAGTGACGGATGCTGTGCATCGTTGAAAAGGCGGGCTAGCGCAGTTAACCGCCCTTCGGCCTCGCAGCGAGTTCTTCGTTTGGCGCTTGGCAAGCGATGACTCCAAGCCGGACTGAATCATTGACGTGGGTCAATGCGATAGACGATCGGATCCGATAGGTTGCACCTATGGGTAAACTTGCTGACTACGATCATCCGGCCATCAGCGAGCTTGCGGCCCGCTTGACCCGATCCGAGACAACGCCGCGCCGCAAGCTCGACCGAATTTTCCACTATGTGCGCGATGAAATCCGGTTTGGATTTCCGATGAACGGCGATTTCGTCAAGGCATCGGAAACGATCCAGCTGGGATACGGACAGTGCAATACCAAGGCGACGCTCTTGCTCGCCCTCTGTAAGGCGGCAGGGATACAAGCGCGCATCCATTTCTCACTGATCACCAAGGATATCCAAAAGGGCTTCTTCACGGGCCTCGCCTATTGGCTGATGCCGAATGAAATCTCTCATTCGTGGATCGAGGTGGAAATCGAGGGCCAGTGGCGGCGGATCGACACATTCATCAATGACAAGTCCCTGTTCGACGCAGCCAAGGCCAAGATCAAACGTCTGGGCTGGTCGGTGGGCTATTCGGTGGCGTTGGAAGACGGTGAGGCCAGTGCCGATCTGAACCTCGATCATGCGGCCTATCAACAGATGGCGGCAGTCACCGATGACCACGGCGCCTGGGATGATCCGTCCGACTATTACGAAAGCGAGAAGTACAGAAACCGGCCAGACGGTGTACGCATGTGGTTCTATCGCCACCTCATCGGGGGAATAAACCGCCGTGTGGAAGCTGTGCGCTCGGAACCCGTTTGATTTGAAGGCTGCACATGAAGAAAATTGATATCAAGAAGCAGATGACCGCCCTTTATGGCACCACCTTGAAACAGGGGATGGTCATAGTTGATGTGCCCAAGATGAACTACCTGATGGTTGACGGCGACGGGAATCCAAACACATCGCAGGCTTTTGCAAATGCGGTGGAAGCTCTCTATTCTCTCTCTTACCCGCTAAAGTTCATGGTCAAGAAAGGCCCGCTTGCCATTGATTATGGGGTCATGCCGCTTGAAGCATTGTGGTGGACCGATGACATGAACAACTTCTCGTCAACCGACAAGGATTCCTGGAAATGGACGGCGATGATCAGCCAACCGGAATGGATTACGAGTGAGATGGTCGAAATTGCGCGCACGGCGACTGCCAAAAAGAAGGACCTCCCCGCGCTTAAGCAGGTTCGATTTGAGGCGTTGGAAGAAGGACCGGCTGCACAGTGCCTCTACATCGGTCCGTATGCGGGGGAACCGCCGACAATCACCGCCCTGCATGAGTTCATTGCGGACAACGGATGTGATCGTCGCGGTAAACATCACGAGATTTATCTGAACGATATGCGGCGCACGAAGCCAGCCAATCTCAGGACGATCATTCGCCAACCGATGGCGAGTAGGTAATTGTCGCAACCCAGCTTAGCATGTGCCCGGCTACAGCCCTTGCATCGCATAATGGGAGTTATGTTAACAGAGACGATAGGCCAACCGCAGTTTCAGGAGCTTGGAAGGCGTTGACGGGCGATGGCGACAAAAACGCCGCTGCCATGGCACAACGCCGCGTCATTGAAATCATAGGTTGGGCTGTGAAGCGGTGCTGACGCATCACCGTTGCCGATGAACGCAAAGCAGCCCGGGACGTGGTCAAGAAAGCGGGCGAAATCCTCGGAGGCGGTCATGGGTTCGGGCCTCACCGTGACTCGGGCAGAGACGGTTTCAACGGCGGTCAGAAGCTCGGCGGTCAGGTCAGCGTCATTGACCAGGGGCACGAATTCGCGCGAATATGTTACGGTCGCCTCAATGCCATGAGTTGCAGCGATGCCGCTTGCGATCCGGCGCATCTCGGCTTCGATCCGAGCAGAAATATCTGATCGGAAACTTCTTGCATCACCAATGATACGGGCTTGCCCAGGCAAGGCATTGCGCGTTCCATCGGTCCGCAACTCGGTGACGGAGACAACGGCAATGTCGGTGGGATCAAGGCGACGCGCCACGATTGTTTGCAAATCCAGCACCAGCGCGCAGGCGGGCACCATTACCTCGCGGGTCGTATGGGGCCGTGCTGCATGCCCTCCCTGACCTTGCAGCGTGATTTCAAAGATATCCTCGGCAGACATGATTGGGCCAGCGCGTGTTTCCAGATGTCCGACGGGCAGACCGGGCAGGTTGTGCAGGCCGAAGACCTCGTCAAACGGGAAGCGTGCCATCAGCCCGTCGTTGATCATCGCCTGCGCGCCCCTGCCCCACTCCTCGGCGGGTTGGAACAGAAAGCGGATGGTGCCGTCAAACCCGCCGTCCGCTGCCAACACCTGTGCCGCACCCAGAAGCATCGCGGTGTGCCCGTCATGCCCACAGGCGTGCATGGTCCCGTGATTGGCGGAGGCCCAGCCTGTGTCATTGGCCTCGGTGATGCGCAAAGCATCCATGTCGGCACGCAGCGCAATGGCGCGGTTCGACGTGCCCCGCTGCAAAGTTCCGACCACCCCGGTGCGGCCGACGCCCTCGGTCACATCAACACCGAAGCTGCGCAGCTTTTGTGCGACGAACCCCGCTGTGCGAACCTCTTCGAAGCCAAATTCCGGGTGCTGGTGCAGATCACGGCGCCACGCTGTCATCTCGACTTCAAGTGTCGTTGGATCGTTCATCCAGTTACCCTCCGCGCTTCAGGCTATCCGTTCGGCTTGCAGAACAGCCTCGGGTGTGCGGCCGATGAGACTGGTATAAAGCGCAGGATCGGTTGCGCCTTCGGTGTTGATCACCAAAAGCCGCGCATCGGCGCCAAGACCGATGCGGGCGGCCAGTTCGGGGTCGTTCAGAACGGTGATTGCTCCCGCCAACCCCACGCCTCCACTTTCTCCGGCGACGACCGCAGGATCACCGGCAATCGGGTCTGCAAGGCGTCGCATGACCGACACCGCATCATCCTCATCCACGGTCATGAACCCATCCGCGACACGTTCCAGAACACGGAAGGCGACCAAGGACGGCTCGTAGCATTCCAGCATCGCCATCACGGTCGGCTCGGTCTCGTCCACCTTCACCGGTTGGTTCTGCTTGGCACTGGCGAGCACGCAGGCCGCCCGCGCCGGTTCAACCACCGTGATGTGGGGGCGACCCTTGCCCAGCAGCACCGCCAGATGTCCGGCAACGGCCGCCGCGAAGCCGCCGACCCCGGCCTGAAGGAACACATGCGTCGGAGGCATCGGTAGCTCTGCCAGCGCTTCGCGGACGATGGCGGTGTAGCCCTGCATGACCAATCCGGGGATGTCTTCATAGCCGGGCCATGATGTGTCGGACAGCACGGTCCAGCCCTGTTCTTCGGCAACGCTTGAAGCTTCGGCGACCGAGTCGTCATAGTTCCCAGCCACGCGCGTGATCTGGGCGCCAAATCCGGCGATGGCATCAATACGCGACTGGCTGACCCCGGCGTGAACAAAAATCACCGCCTTTGCCCCCATCAATCGGGCACCTTGCGCGACGGACCGACCGTGGTTGCCATCTGTGGCACAGGCAAAGGTCATGCTGCGCGCGATGTTGCGCACTTCATCAGACAATATTGCGTCGATGGGGATTGAGCGCCCCAGCTGGCGTTCGGCCCTGTCCTGAACAAGTCGCATCAGCGCATAGGCCCCGCCAAGCGCCTTGAAGCTGCCAAGGCCAAGCCGATGTCCCTCGTCCTTCAGGTGCAGCGCGCCGAGGTTCAGCCCTTTCGCAAGACCCGGAAGCGCGACCAGTGGTGTGGGCGCGCTGTTCTTTCTAAGGGTCAGGAGACGGGCAACGTTATTGGCCCCGGCGATCCCAAGCGTCTGGGCATCGCGTGGATCAAGGGGGTGGTCATGGTTCGGAAGGGTGTTGTGCAGATACATGGGGAACTCCGTGTTTGCAGAAATATTATTGCAAGCACGCTGAAATTTGCGCTGATTTTTGAGAGGTATTGTGCAAGTTTGTTTCACATGACCCCACTCGACGCATTCGATCTGGCCATTCTGCGCATCCTTCAGCGCGACAACACCTCGCCGCAGCGGCAGATTGGCGCGACGGTGAATCTGTCTGCGCCGTCCGTCCAACGCCGCATTCGCCGCATGGAAGCCGACGGTGTCATCACATCGAACGTGGCCGTCATTGACCCGGACAAGGTGGGGCTGCCATTGACCATATTCGTGCAAGTCGAACTGGTCAGCGAAACCCCTTCAGAAATTGACCTGATGAAGCGTCGGTTCCGTGACGCACCCGAGGTGCAGCAGTGTTTTTATGTCACCGGCGAGGCGGACTTCATGCTTGTCGTCGTGGTCGAAAGCATGGCGGCGTATGAGACATTTACCCGCCAGGTCTTTTTTCAGGACAGCAATGTCCGCAAGTTTCGCACTTTTGTGTCCATGGATGCGGTGAAGACGGGAACGGGACTGAACATCTAGCGCCGTTCGCCCAAAAGCGGCTTGCTGTGCTCGATCACAAAGTCGACAAACAGGCGGATCTTGGGGTCTTGCAGTTTTTTGTGGGGATACAGGCAGCCAAAGATCGTCGGGACCGGTGGCGTTGCCGGCAGAACTTGCACCAGATTGCCATCGCGCAGATGCTCGGCCACGTCGAAGCGCGGTTTGTTTACGATGCCGCGCCCGTCCAGCGCCCAAGCTGTCAGCACGTCCCCGTCATCGGCATCGTATTTTCCCGCTACCTCCAGCTTGCGCAGTCCGGTCTTGGTTTGCAGTACCCAGAAATACTCGGGCGAGCGCGGATATCTGAGCAGAAGACAGTTGTGCTGGTCGCTCAGCAGGTCGTCGGGTGTCTGGGGCGTGCCGTTCTGGGACAGATAGGCGGGCGAGGCACACAAGACCCGGTCACAATCCCGGATCTTGCGCAATTTCAGGTTCGAATCGCTGGGGGTGCCGATGAAAAAGGCGATGTCCAACCCGTCGGCCATGATGTCGACCTTGCGGTCGGACAGGCGCATTTGCACCCGGGTATCGGGAAACGCCTCGACAAAACGGGGCACCAAAGGTGCAATAATCCGACGACCAGCCCCCAATGGCGCGGTCACACGGATGGTGCCACGCGGCGCGTGCGAGAAGTTTGCGACCTTCGATTCCGCAATGTCCACGGTTTCCAGCACCGCTCTGGCTTCGTGGTAAAACAGCTTCCCAACTTCGGTCGGTGACAGCGACCGCGTGGTGCGATTGAACAACCGCACCCCCAGATGTTTTTCCAATTCTTTGATACGTTTACTTGCCACCGCCGGAGTCAGGCGCAGATCGCGCCCACCGGACGTGATGCTGCCCAGATCGACGACGCGCACGAAGACGCGCAGGCTTTCGATATAGGACATGCGGCCCCTTTCCGTGACGTGGATGCTGACCCCCGGACTGTGCCATGAGGCGCCGCCATTATCAACGATCTGTTGAAAGTCTTTGCCGATTCCGCCCCTGTGTGAGGGCAATAGCCTGCGATATGGTGCTTGGGCAAGGTCCAACATGACCCGTTATTCAGGAGCCACCATGACACATCGCAGCCACATCCACTTCCTTCTGAATGGGCAAACCGTCAGCATTGCAGATGTCGGCGCGGACCAGACCTTGCTGGACTACCTGCGCCTGAACCGGCGTCTGACGGGCAGCAAGGAAGGCTGCGCGGAAGGGGATTGCGGGGCCTGCACCGTGCTGGTGGGGCGTTTGACGGATGCGGGTCTGACCTATGAGCCGGTGAATGCCTGCATCCGTTTTCTGGCCTCGCTGGATGGTTGTCACGTCGTCACAGTCGAACATTTGTCCGGCCCCGAAGGCCGATTGCACCCGGTGCAACAAGCGATGGTCGACCACCACGGCAGCCAGTGTGGCTTCTGCACGCCGGGCTTCGTGATGTCGCTTTATGCGCTGTGGATGGCGACACCCGAGCCGACGGAAAAACAGGTCGAAACCGCGCTGCAAGGCAATCTGTGTCGCTGCACGGGGTATGAGCCGATCATTCGCGCCGCCATTGCCGTCAGCCGTTATGGCACGCCGGCCGCAGACCATCTGACCACTGAACGCGACCAAGTGCTTGACCAATTGCGCGGCCTGCGGGATGGCCAGCGCGTTGTGACCGGGCCTGCCGACAACCAAGCCATTCTGCCCGCTGATGTAGACGATCTGGCAGAGGTGTTGTTGGCTCACCCGCAAGCGACCATCGTGGCGGGCGCCACCGATGTCGGCCTGTGGGTCACGAAGTTTCTGCGCCCGATCAGCCCCGCCGTGTTCATCGGTCATCTGGACGGTTTGAAGACCGTGCGTCAGGACGATGACGCCATGGTGATCGGGGCTGCCGCCACCTATACTGAATGTCAGGACGCCATCGCCGAAATCTTCCCGCATCTGACCCCCTATTGGGACCGGATCGCCGGATGGCAGGTGCGTAATATGGGAACCGTGGGCGGCAACATCGCCAACGGCTCGCCCATCGGGGACACACCGCCTGTACTGATCGCGTTGGGGGCCGAGATCACGCTGCGCCACGGCACCACCCGGCGCACCCTGCCATTGCAGGATTTCTTCATCGACTATGGCAAGCAGGATCGCAAACCGGGTGAGTTCGTCGAAAGCATCCGCGTGCCGCGCCCGGCACCCGGCCAACGCGATGCGGCCTATAAGATTTCGAAACGTCGCGATGAGGATATTTCCTCGGTCGCTGTCGGGATCAGCGTGACGCTGGCTGACGATGTGATCACCGGCGTGCGCATTGCCTTTGGGGGCATGGCTGCCACCCCGAAACGCGCTGCTGCCGCCGAAGCGGCCCTGCTGGGACAGGCGTGGAGCGAAGAGGTCTTCGAGACCGCCGCCAAGGCGCTGCCGCAGGATTTCCAACCGCTGACCGATTGGCGCGCGTCGGCGGACTACCGGATGCTGTCGGCCCAGAACCTGCTGCGCCGGTTTTTTCTCGACCAAGATGATGCCTCGTCTGATCTCGTTCAACTGGCCACCGCGTAAGGAGTGGATGATATGAAAGACAACGTCTCGATCCGTGGGGCTGCCCATACCGACCGCATCCACGACAGCGCCACCAAACATGTCACCGGGGCGGCCGACTATACCGACGACATCGTTGAACCCGTCGGCACGCTGCACGCCTATCTGGGTGTGTCGGACGTCGCCCATGCCAATATCCGAAGCTTGGACTTGAGTGCCGTGCGCGCTGCCCCCGGTGTGGTGGGCGTGCTGACCGCAGACGATATTCCCGGCCATAATGACATCAGCCCGACCGGCCTGAACGACGAACCCGTATTTCCCACCGACAAGATCCAGTTTCACGGCCAGCCCCTGTTCGCTGTCATCGCCGAAACCCGCGATGCCGCGCGTCGGGCCGCTGAACTCGCCGATGTTGATTGCGAAAAGCTGCCCCACGCGCTGGACCCGATTGCCGCACAGGATGCGGGCTATCCTCATGTCACCGCGCCCCTGAAGCTGGAACGCGGCGAGGTGGCCCCGGCGTCTGCCAAGGCGACCAACCGCATCAAGGGTCGGATGAGCGTCGGCGGGCAGGATCACATGTATCTGGAAGGACATATCGCCTTCGCCATTCCGGGTGAGGATGACGATGTGATCGTCCATTGCTCGACCCAGCACCCAAGCGAGGCGCAGCATATGGTCGCCCATGTGCTTGGCGTGCCCTCGAACGCGGTCACGGTGAATGTGCGCCGGATGGGCGGTGGGTTCGGCGGCAAGGAAAGCCAGATGAACCTGTTCTGTGCCGTCGCGGCCATTGCCGCCAAGAAATGGGGTCGCGCGGTGAAAATCCGCCCCGACCGCGATCAGGACATGACCGCGACCGGCAAACGGCATGATTTCGTCATCGACTATGACGTGGCGTTCGACGACGCGGGCCGGATCGAGGCGGTGAACGGTGTCTTTGCGGCACGTTGCGGGTTTTCGTCCGACCTGTCCGGTCCTGTCACCGACCGCGCATTGTTTCACGCTGACAATGCTTATTTCTATCCGAATGTGCGGTTGGTTAGCCATCCGATGAAGACCAACACCGTCTCGAACACTGCGTTTCGCGGCTTTGGCGGGCCGCAGGGTGTGATCGTGGCCGAACGCATCATGGAAGAGATTGCTTATGCCACCGGCCAGGACCCGCTGGATGTGCGCAAGGCGAATTTCTATGGCGGCAAGGGGCGTGATCTGACGCCCTATCACCAAGAGGTCGAGGACAATATTCTTGACCGTCTGGTGGGCGAGCTTGAGGAAAGCGCAGACTATCGCGCGCGCCGCAAAGCCATCATCGACTTCAACGCTACATCGCGTGTTCTGAAAAAGGGCATCGCGCTGACCCCGGTCAAGTTCGGGATCTCGTTCACCGCGACGTGGTATAATCAGGCGGGCGCGCTGGTGCATGTCTATAATGACGGGTCGATCCATCTGAACCACGGTGGCACCGAAATGGGTCAGGGTCTGAACACCAAGGTTGCCCAAGTGGTGGCCGAGGCGTTTCAGGTCGATTTCGAACGCATCAAGATCACCAGGACCACGACCGAGAAGGTGCCTAACACATCCGCCACTGCCGCGTCGTCCGGCACCGATCTGAACGGCATGGCCGCGCTGAACGCGGTCGAGCAGATCAAGGCGCGGCTGGTGGAATTTGCCGCCGGGAAGTGGAAGGTCTCGCCTGACGCCGTGGTGTTTGAACCCAATCAGGTGCGCATCGGTAACGAAGTTCTGAGCTTCGATGCCTTCATCAAGCAGGCTTACATGGCGCGCGTGCAACTCTCTGCCGCAGGCTTCTACAAGACGCCGAAAATCCACTGGGACCGAGCGGCGGGCAAGGGTCGCCCGTTCTTCTACTACGCCTATGGCGCGGCCTGTTCCGAGGTCACAATTGACACGCTGACCGGTGAATACCGGGTAGAGCGGACGGATATCCTGCATGATGTGGGTCGGTCGCTGAACCCGGTGTTGGACAAGGGCCAGGTCGAAGGTGCGTTCATTCAGGGCATGGGCTGGTTGACCACCGAGGAATTGTGGTGGGACGATGCTGGCCGTCTGCGCACCCATGCGCCGTCGACCTACAAGATCCCGCTGGCGTCCGACCGGCCGCGCGTGTTCAACGTGAAGCTTGCCGATTGGTCAGAAAACCGCGAGTTGACGATCAAACGCTCCAAGGCTGTGGGAGAGCCGCCCTTCATGCTGGGCATCTCGGTGTTCGAGGCTTTGTCGATGGCGGTCGCCTCGGTCGCGGATTATCGCATTTGCCCGCGTCTGGACGCGCCCGCCACGCCCGAGCGTGTGCTGATGGCCGTCGAACGCCTGAAAGCGGCGGGCTGACCCATGGCCCAGCCCCTGCGCGATCTGTCTGACTTTCTGTCCCTGAACGGACCGGTCATTCGCGTGACCCTGAGACGGGTGCGCGGATCATCGCCGCGCGATGAAGGGACCGAGATGTTCGTGGCCCAAGATCGTCTGTGGAGCACCATCGGAGGTGGGCAGTTGGAATACATCGCCATCGACCGCGCCCGTGAAATGCTGCGCAAGGGCGTGCTGAACCTTGATCTGGACGTGCCGCTTGGCCCCGAGATCGGTCAGTGCTGCGGGGGGCGGGTTGAATTGTCTTTGGCGCGAATGCGGCCGTCGGACAAGCGTGAAGCCCTGACGCATGCGCAGGATCAAGCCGCGCATCTGCCCCATGTCTATGTCATGGGTGCTGGCCATGTGGGCCGCGCGTTGGCGGAATTGTTCCAGCACCTGCCGGTGCGCTGCATCCTGATCGACAGCCGCGAGGAGGAGTTGGTCCGGTGCCGGGCGGATGTGGAAACGCGGTTAAGCGCGATCCCGGAAGTGGACATCATGAACGCCCCTGCGGGCAGCGCCTTTGTTGTGCTGACCCATGACCATGCGCTTGATTTCCTGCTGACTCTGGCGGCCCTTGAAAAAGGCAACGCGGCCTATGTTGGCATGATCGGGTCCGCCACCAAACGGGCCAAGTTTCGCAACTGGGTCCGCCAGCATGGTGACGACCACAGCACCGGACAATTGATTTGCCCCATCGGGGCAAGCGGCAGCCGCGACAAGCGGCCCAGCGTCATCGCGGCCTTCGTGGCAGCGGAAGTGATCGCTGATTTGACCTCTGAAACTGCCGCAAATTCCCAGCAATGGGACATGGGAGCGCCCGTTCCGGGCAATCAAACAGACCGGAAAGACCCCGCCGCCAAACGCGCGCGGGACTGATTTCCGGTCACAGTGGAGGAGGAGTCCGTCATGGACGGTGGAACTTACAACTACAGGCTTTTTGCGCGCAATGACTTCAGCGCGTTCTGGGCCTTGTTTACCGATAACCTGATCAACCTGATCGTGCTGGCAGGCGTCTGTCAGTTCGTCTTCAACATGCCGGCCGAGATCGTGTTTGGCCGCATTCTGCCCGGCGCTGCCGTGGCCATCATGGCCGGTGTCGGGGCCTACACCGTTCTGGCCAAACGCGCCGCGCAAAGGCACGGGCGTGATGTGACCGCCCTGCCCTATGGTATCTCGACACCCGTTATGTTCGTCTATCTGTTCGGTGTGATCGGCCCGATCTACTGGTCCACCAATGATGCGACACTTGCGTGGCAGGTGGGCATTGGTGCGGGTTTCATGGGTGGCATTGTCGCTGGTCTTGGGGCTATCGTTGGCCCATGGCTGAAACGTGTGACGCCTCGCGCAGGGATGCTGGGCACGCTTTGTGGTATCGCGTTGGTGTTCATCGGCACCGTTCCGTTGGCCACCGTGTTCGAAGACCCGTTCGTCGGTTTTGCCTCGATGATCATCATTCTTTGGGGTCTGGTCGGCCGTTTCCGCCTGCCGTTCAACATTCCCGCCGGTCTTCTGGCCTTGATCGTCGGCACCGTGGTCGCTCTGGGCATGGGCAAAGCCTCGATCAGCTTCGAAGGTGTGGGCTTTTATCCGCCGGTGCCGTATTTCGGTGATCTGATCGCCGGTATCCAATACCTGTTCGCCAATCCCGAGCTGTTCCTGGTTTTGGTGCCGGTGCAGATCTATAACTTCATCGAAACCATGAACAACGTCGAAAGCGCCGAAGCGGCGGGCGACCATTACCCGGTGGCGACTTGTCAGGTGACAGACGGCGTGGGCACGATGATCGGCGCGATTTTTGGTTCGCCCTTCCCCACAACTGCCTATATCGGCCACCCGGCTTACAAGCGGATGGGGGCGCATACCGGCTATATCATTGCGGTCGGTCTGGTCATTCCCTTCGCCGCGTTCTTCGGGCTGCTCGCGTTTCTGAACAACCTGATCCCCGTGGCCGCCGCCGCGCCGGTTCTGGTGTTCGTGGCGCTGAGCCTGATCACCAACACGGCGCATTCGGTCAAGACCGAGCATATGGCCGCCGTGACCATCGCGATGATGCCGCACGTGTCTTCCTTCCTTGTGACCAAATGGGGGTCGCTGATGGGTGCCCTTGGTGCCACCGGGGTCGAAGGCCTGCCGCGACTGGGTGACGAAGCCCTGACCGCCGCCCTTTTACAGCAAGGCGCGCATTTCGAAGGCCATCTGGCGCTCAGCCAAGGGGCCATTCTGACCGGCCTGATCTGGGGTGCCATCGTGGCCAGCGTGATCGACGGACGGTTCCGCAACGCGGGTGGGTTCGCCCTTGCTGCCTGCGGCATGTCGCTGGTCGGTATCATCCATTCGGCCAGCCTGCATTGGCCCAGCCTGAGCGGTGTCAGCATGGGGTATCTGATCGCGGCGGCGTTCCTGTTCGTCTATCCGTATTTCCACAAGGAAGACGCGTTGGTGAACGACAACCTGCCGACCGACGAACCGCAACCAACTCCGGGCGAATAATTCCTCCCTTCGCCCGAACTCAGCACAGGGCGCGCGCTGCGTCCTGTGCCTTTTCTTGAACGGAATATGCAATGACTTCGCCGCAAACCCTTCTGCGTGGCCGCACACTTACCTTCACTGCCGAACCAAACGGCCCCGATGACACCCACGCCCATGAGTATCGCGAGGACGGTGCAATATTGATGGCCGAGGGCAAAATCATCGCCTCGGGCGACTATGCCGATGTCAGTGCGCAGTCAACCGGCGCGCGGGTGATCGACCACCGCCCCCACCTTCTGATGGCCGGGTTTATCGACACCCATATACACTTTCCGCAGGTGCAGGTGATTGCCTCTTGGGGTGCGCAGCTTCTGGATTGGCTGAACACCTATACTTTCCCCGCCGAGACCCAATATGCCGACCCTGCACATAGCGCCACGATGGCAGGCAAGTTCTATGACCAGATCACCGCGCATGGCACCACGACCGCGGTCGCCTATTGCTCGGTCCACAAAACCTCGGCCGATGCGTTCTTTACCGAGGCCGCCCGGCGCAACATGTGCATGATCGGCGGCAAAGTGATGATGGACCGCAACGCGCCGGACGGGCTGCGCGACACGCCACAATCCTCTTATGACGACTCAAAGGCGCTGATCGACACGTGGCACGGGAAAGGGCGCGGTCACTATGCGATCACGCCGCGCTTCGCCATCACCTCGACGCCAGCCCAGATGGAGATGGCGCAGGCCTTGGTGCAAGAGCATCCCGATTGCTATGTCCAGACCCACCTGTCGGAAAACCATGACGAGATCGCCTATACCACCGAGCTTTACCCAGAGGCCCGCGACTATCTGGATGTCTATCAATCCTATGGCCTGCTTGGCCCAAAGATGCTGCTGGGGCATTCCATTCACCTGACACCACGCGAAATCGACGCGCTGGTCGACACCGGCGCACACCCGGTGTTTTGCCCGACCTCGAACCTGTTTCTGGGCAGTGGGCTGTTTGATGACGCAGGCCTGCGCGGGCGCGGCATCACCAATGCGATTGCGACAGATGTGGGCGCTGGCACCAGCTATTCCATGCTGCAAACGCTGAATGAAAGCTACAAGGTGCTGCAATTACAGGGCCAATCCCTGCACCCCCTGCGTGCCTTCCACTGGATCACGCGCGGCAATGCCGTCGCGCTGGGGTTGGAAGACAAGATCGGCACACTCGCCCCCGGCTCGGATGCCGATATCGTTGTGCTGAATGCCTCTGCCACAGACGCCATGGCCCTGCGGATGGAGCGCGCGACCACCCTGTCGGAAGAGTTGTTCGTGCTGATGATGATGGGTGATGATCGCGCGGTGGAACGGGTTTACGTGGCGGGGGCGCCACCTGAACCTATCTGAACCAATGCGGGTTGACCCGACCACCGCTGCCCGCCCGCAAAACGCGAACGGGCAACGGTGATGATCTATGATTGAACGAACCTATGAGCGCCGTCGCGGCCCGATCAGTTAGACGCCTGACGCAACAACGGCGTGATCCGACGGACACTGGCGCGGCGGTTGGCCCGTTCTTCCAATTCGGTATCTACCTTCAGGAAGGCCTCACCATAGCCTTGCACGATCAGATTTTCCGGCGGCACATCGAAATACTCGGTCAAGGCCAATGCGACCGATTCCGCCCGACGGTCCGACAGGGCCAGATTATAGGCGGCAGACCCCACTGCATCGGTGTGACCTTCGATCAGGAACACCTCGTTCCGGTCATTGGCGACATAGCTCTGGATCAACTTGCCCAAACGCGCCAGTGACCGCGCCTGATCCGGGCGGATCGCAGCCGACCCGGTTTCGAAGGTGACAGCATTCAGGTCGATCACCGGCACAAGATTGCGCACCTGTGGGATGTGCCGGATCTGCGCCAGACTGAAGCGACGATCGAAAACACCTTCACGGGCCAGGGCCCTGCGCAAGGCGTCTTCGTCGGCGTCAGCGGTCAAACCCTGTTGCGCAACGGGGTCAGGCAGAGTGGTGACATCGACAGGTTCAACAGCAACTGTATCGTCGATCAATACCGTTTCAGTGCCGTCCTCGGCCACGTGAACCCGGCGCAGCACGCGATATTCAGGATCGCGGACAGTGACGATTTCTGTGCCATCGGGTCGGATCACGGTCGTGCGGGTCGATCCATCGCCAAAAGTCTCGGTCCGCAGCCTTGTGCCCGGTTGGCGTAAGAGGGCGTTATCATCCTTGATGATCTCATAGCTGCCATCCTCGCGGCTAACCACGACCCGATCACCAGAGTTCAGTGCCACTTCGCGATTGTTGGACAGGATCGCACCTACCGCGACTGCGCCCAGGCCCAAGAGGATGGCCTTTTCGCCTTTGGACAGCCCTTCATCGCGTTTGGCGCTCGCCGTGGCGTCTTTTTGCTCGATCACCGTCTTCACGGCTTCGTTGACCTTGTTGGCAAAATCTTCGTCGGACGACCGGGCGGTTTCTTCCGTCACCACTTCCTCGGTCACTTCAGCCGAGGTGTCCGCTTCGACCGGGGCGGCGGCGGCGGCAGCCACTGGGGCTTCACCACTTTCAGCCGCGGGTTGAACGGGAAGCTCTGGCACCGGCTCTGACGTTACAGCCTCTTCGGCGGTCGGTTCGGTGTCGGTCAACGCATCCGCAAGCGCTGCTTCCTCTTCCGGCGATACGTCAGACGCTTGTTCGGCAGGTTGCTCTGCGGTCTGCTCAACCGGCGCTTCGACAGGCTCCGCTTCGGTGGTTTCAGTCGAAGTATCAGCGCTCTGTGCGGGGGTTTGCGCATCGGGCGTTTCGGCAACTTCGCCGGTCGGTTCAGCTTCCGGCGCGACGATACTTTCGTTTGTGGTCGCTTCGGTGACTGTATCGCTTTCAACCGTGTCGGGTGCCGGTTCTTCGGAGGGATTCGCTTCTGCGGTCTCGGCCTCTGGGGCTTTTTCCGTCACCTCCGCTTCAGCCTCTGGTGCCGCTTCAACCGGTGCAGCATCGGCGGGGGCGGCTTCGGCTTCGACCGCTGGCGCTTCTTCTGCGGGAGCTGCCTCGACCGTGCCGGTGTCAGTCGCAACCTCGGCGGCAGGTTCGGCGGTGCCACCCTCTTGGATCGGCAAGTTCAGAGCTTGCGCAATCTCCGGCGTCATACCGCTTTCACGCAATGCGGTCAGCATCCCCGCCATGTCTGGGCGCAGACTGGCATCCACACCTTCGCCACAGGGAAGCGGCGCGCCATCGGCACAGATCATCGCGCTTTTCGGAACCGCAATCACGCCCTCGCCACACGGCAAGGCTGCGCCGTTTTCGCAGATCATACTTTCCGCCGGTATCTCCGGGACGCCACTTGCGCAGGGCGTTTCACTGCCATCAACGCAAAGCACACTTGGGGCAGCGCCGGACGCGTTTGTCTGTGCAACAATCGGCGCGGGAAACGCCATTGAAAGGGTCGCCACAAGGGCGGTCGAGGATTTCCATGTTATGGGCATTCTGCGGTCTCCAACCTGGTGGTTTGCAATTATCACTGTGATGATAACGCAACCCCTGGGCATTCGGTTCCCCGACGATCAGACTCAAGCGGGCTTTCGCCATCGGTCTGTCCATCCAGGCCGAGCACCCATCGGACAGAAGTGAATGTCAGAACAGGACCGACGGCAACCATGTTGCCAGCACCGGCAACAGCCAGATCAGCGCGATCCCGACAATCTGAAGACAGATGAACGGCAAAACGCCGGCATATATCTGGCCGGTCGTGACCTCTTTCGGGGCCGCGCCCCGCAGATAGAACAGCGAAAAGCCGAAAGGCGGCGTCAAGAACGAAGTCTGAAGGTTTATCGCGATCAACACGCCCAGCCAGATCGGATCATGGCCCAGCAGGATCAGGGATGGTGTGATCAGCGGCAGAACGATCACCGAAATTTCGACGAAATCGAGGAAGAAGCCCAACACGAAGATCACGATCATGCAAAAGACCAGCGCGCCGTTTGCACCGCCTGGCATCCCGGCCAGAAGACGCGCCACGCGCTCTTCTCCGCCCAGCCCGATAAAGACCAAGCTGAAGAACCCGGCGGCAATGATGGTGGCGAAGATCATGGCCGTCATCGTCATGGTCGAGCCGACCGCCTCTTGCACCACGCGTTTTTGCAACGCGGCGCGCAGGGCCAGAAGCACGGACAGCCCGCCCACTACCGCAAGTCCGGCATAGAAGATGCCAAGCCCAAAAGCGCCCGAAGTCAGGTCGTTGCGCTGAAACCGCACCGGGAAGGCCCCGGCAAGAATACCCAATGCGATCAGGGCAATTGTGCCCAGAAGTATAAAGCGCGGGGCGGTGCCGATGCGATAGCCGGTCATCAACAACGCGCCGATGGCACCGACCGACGCGGCTTCGGTCGGGGTGGCGACGCCGCCCAGAATGGCGCCCAGCACGGCGAAGATCAGCATGACCGGCGGGATCACCGCGCCAACCACCTCGCGCCAGTCAGGCTTGGCCAGATCAAGGGGCGCAGGCGGCATGTCCTGCGGGCGCAACCATCCGCGCGCCACGATATAGATCAGGTAAAGACAGACCAGCACCAGACCCGGGATCACGGCGGCTGCAAAGAACTGGCCGACCGACAATGCCTCGACCGAGAACTTGCCCTGCTCGTATTGCGCCTGCTGGAACGACGTGGACATCACGTCCGCCAGAATGATCAGAAGGGTCGAGGGGGGAATGATTTGCCCCAGCGTGCCCGCCGTGCAGACGATGCCCGAGGCAACCCGTGCGTCATATCCGGCGCGCAGCATCGTGGGCAGCGCGATCATCCCCATCGCGACCACGGTCGCTCCGACGATCCCCGTGGACGCTGCCAGCAACGTGCCGACCAGCACGACCGAGATACCCAGCCCGCCGCGCAACTGTCCGAACAGCCGACCCATCGTGTCAAGCAGCCCTTCGGCGATACGGCTTTTCTCAAGCAACGCGCCCATCATCACGAACAGGGGAATGGCGATCAGCACCGGGTTGGTCAGGACGCCAAACACCCGCTGGCCCAACGCGCCCAGCAGTGTGATATCCATCTGGCCCAGCATCCAGCCCAGATAGGCAAAGATCACCGCCACACCGGCGATGCTGAACGATACAGGGAACCCCAGAAGGATCGCGCCCATCAGGGCTGCGAACATGATAAGGTCGAGATATTCGATCATCAGGTTTCTTTCACGGCCAGAAGGCGGATCAACAGGGCAAGTGATTGCAGCATCACGAGGACGCTAAAGGCTGGGATCAGGGATTTCAGCAGGAAAACCGCCTCGATCCCGCCCACCGAAATCGGGCCTTCAAGGATTGCCCAGGAATTGCGCACCGATGGCCATGACCAATAGATCAGCGCGATCATCGACGGCATCAGCAGGAACAGATGACCGAAAATGTCGATCCGCCGCCGCACCTCGGGCGTCGCCTTGGCATAGAACACGTCAACGCGTACATGTTTGTCGACAAGTAGCGTATAGCCTGCCGCCAGCATGAACAGGCCGGCGTGCATGTATAAAACGCTTTCCTGCAACGCGATTGAATTCGCGCCGAACGCGTAGCGCCCGACAACGATGGTGAATTGCACCAACATCATGGCCAGCGCCAACCAGCGCACCACATAGGCCACGCCCATGTTCACCTTGTCCAAGGCATTCGCCAGATGCTCCATCGCCTGCCCCCGCTTGACTGTCGGTCAGGGCGCGGTCATCGCTGCGCCCTGACCGAGAGGTCTTAGTAACCCATGACCAGATTACGTGCGTTCATCTGGCCGTTGTCAGCATAGACCATGTATTTGCCGACCGAGTCGCGATACGCCACAAAGCTTTCGGTGATCCGTTTCACCAGTTCGTCGTCATCCTGACGCAGATCGTCGATGACTTCGGCGGCAGCTTTGCCCATGGCCGTGATGACATCCTCGGGGAACATCTTCACCTGAACACCTTGCTCGGCAACCATCGCTTGCAACGAAATGGCGTGCTTCGTCGTGTATTCGGTCCAGACTTGGTTATACAGGCTGTCACTGGCCGCCTGCACCACTTGTTTCAGGTCGTCCGGCAACTCGTTGAACACATCTGCGTTGACGCCACATTCCTCGGCTGAAGACGGCTCGCCCACGCCGGGCCAATAGTAGTTCTTGGCAACCTGGTAATATCCAAGCGCACTGTCTGTCCAGGGGCCGATAAACTCACCCGCGTCCAGAGCACCGGTTTGCAACGCCTGGAACATGTCCGGGCCACTCATCGCTTCCGCTGCCATGCCCATCTTTGCCGCCATCTCAGACGCAAGACCCGTGGTGCGGAACTTCATGCCCTTCAGGTCTTCGGCTGAATTGATCTCGTTGCGGAACCAACCGCCCCATTGCGGGCCAGAGTTGCCGCACAGGAACGGCTTGATGCCGAACCGGCCATACATCTCGTCATAGAGCGCCTGCCCGCCGCCGTGCACCATCCAGCCAACTTGCTCATCCGCACGCAGACCGAAAGGTTGCGAGCCGAACAGCAAAATGCCCTTGGACTTCGACCCCCAATAGGCGGGGACGGCGTGATACAGCTCGGCAGTGCCTTCGCTGACCGCGTCAAAAACGCCGCGGCCGGGAACGAGTTCACCGGCGGCGAACAGCTTCACCTCGATCCGTCCACCCGACAGGGTGGTGATCCGGTCGGCCAACTGCTGTGCAGCCACGCCCGGCCCCGGCAGGTTTTTGGGCCACGCCGTCACCATCTTCCACTGGCGTTTATCTTGCGCGATGGCTGGTGTTGCCAGTGCTGTTGCTGCGGTGCCGATGGCCCCGGTTGTCAGAAATGTCCGTCTTTGCATGCGCCTATCCTCCAATCGGCAATTGCGACCATGGAACAGGCATTTGTCGCGCCATGGTCAAATCCGTGCATATAGCTATTATGTAAATACATAATAGAGTCAATCTTTACGACGCAAAAAGCTGTCTATGCCAACAATCCTCGCGCAATGATTGTGCGCTGGATCTCTGATGACCCTTCATAGATGCGGAAGATCCTGAGATCGCGCAGATATCGCTCCAAGGGGAAATCACGGGTGTAACCATATCCTCCGTGAATTTGCAGCGCCCGATCCGCGATCCGCCACGCCGCTTCGCTGGCGTAAAGCTTGGCAAAGGCGGATTCGCTGGAATATCGCACGCCGGTCCCGCGCAGGGTCGCCGCCTGCATCGCCAACGCGCGGGCTGCCGCCAGTTCGGTGGCGCTGTCGGCCAGCATCCATTGCAGACCTTGGAATTCCGCAATCGCATGGCCGCTGACCTGCCGTTCTTTGGCATAGGAAATCGCGGCCTTCAACGCGGCGTCGGCGATGCCTGTCGCCTGCGCGGCCACTTCGATCCGGCCATTGTCCAAGACCTTCATCGCGGTGCGGAACCCTGTGCCCTCGTCGCCCAGACGGTTTTCTTCCGGCACCCAGCAATCAAAGCTGATGCCGAAGACATGCCCACCCTTCAGGCCCATCGTCTTCTCATGCGGCGCGACCAAGACACCGTCGGTCTTCTTCGGCTCGACGATGAAGGCGCTGACGCCCCGCGCGCCGGCGTCTGGGTCGGTCTTGGCATAAACCACCATGAAATCCGCCGCCCCCGCGTTCGATATGAAGCATTTGGACCCCTTGATCCGGTATCCATCCCCTTCGCGTTTCGCCGTGGTTCGCATGTCCGCGGGGTTCGACCCGGCCTGCGGTTCGGTCAGGGCAAAGGCGCCCAGCGACGTGCCCGCCGCCGCATCGGGCAGTATCCGCGCCTGCAAATCGGCATCCGCACCCAACAGCAGTGAATCCGTCGCCAGAAAATGCGCCGTCAGCATCGAGGCGGTCGAGCCGCAAGCCCCCGCAATCGCTTCGACCGCAGCATAAAGCGCCGGGCCGGACAACCCGATGCCGCCATGGTCTTCCGGCAGGTTCAGGCCCAGCAGGCCCATTTCGGCCATCGCGTCCAAGTGGCAGGTGGCAAACAGTGCCTCTTCGTCGATCTGCGCGGCTTTCGGCGCCAGCACTTCGGTCGAGAACCGCTCGATCTGCGCGACCAACGCGCGTTCGTCGTCGCTCATGGGATAAGTCATGCGCCTTGTTCCTTATTCAAAGAGTTCAGAATATCGTCAGCGTCCGCGTTCAGGGCCGGAGCCGCCTTGCGCCCCCCGCGCCCAATGCCGCTAAAATGCACCGGCTGTTCTGGCACGTTCAGAACGCCCAGATCAGGGTGCGTGACAGTGGACGCCAACCTGCGTTCAACCGCCTGCCGCGACGCCCAAGCCTGTGCCACGGACTGAATGCTGGACGCGGGGATACCCGCTGCGGACAATTGTTCAACCACCGCGTCCACGGGGCGCGTATCCGCCCATTCGCCGATATACGCGGCCAAGGCCGGTTCGTTTTCACGGCGCAGTGTGTCCGTGGTGAACCGTGCGTCCTGCACCAGATCGGGCTGCCCGATCACCTCGCAGAACGTGGCAAACAGTCGGTCATTCAGAACCGCCAGCGCGAAATGCCCGTCCGCCGCCGGATAGGTGCCAAAGGGGGCAGACAGCGGATGCCGGTTGCCCGTGCGCGTGGGGGTCTCGCCGCCCATCAGAGTGCGACAGGCAAGGATCGGCATCATCGACACCAGACCGTCAAACAGCGCCACATCCACATGACGCCCCTGCCCGGTGCGGCTGCGTTCAAACAGGGCCACCATCGTGCCCCAGGCCGCGAACAGCCCACCGGCCACATCGCCCAAAGCCTCGCCCACCATTGTCGGCGCGCCATCGGGTTCGCCGGTGGCGTCCATCAACCCGCTCATCGCCTGAACGATGATGTCATAGGCAGGCTTTTTCGTGTTCGGCCCGGTCTGACCAAACCCGGACAGCGAGACATAGACCAAATGCGGAAACGCCTCGCTCAGCGCGTCATAGCTCAACCCCAGCTTTTCCATCACGCCGGGGCGGAAATTCTCGATCAGCACATCACACTCCGCCAACAACGCCTTGACCGTCGCAATCGCGTCCGCCGATTTCAGGTCCAGAGCGATGGACCGTTTGCCCCGGTTGATCGCCTGAAACAACAGGCTTTCACCATCCTTGAACGGGCCGATATGGCGGTAATCGTCGCCGTGGGCGGCTTCGACCTTGATCACATCCGCGCCCAGATCAGCCATCATCGCCGTGCAATAGGGGCCGGCCAGAACGCGGGTGAAATCCAGCACTCTGACCCCGCTCAGGGGCTGGGACGCTTGGGGGGTGGGGGGCTGGGTGGGCATATGATCCTCCGGGTTTGATCGGTTGAGCATAGGGGCGTGCATGCTATAAGCAGAAATATACAATGCTAATATGGTGATAAATGCACGCTATACCTATAAGCCTTCGCCAGATCGACTATGTCATCGCCGCTGCGGAAACAGGCAGCACCGCCGCCGCCGCGCGGGCGCTGAATGTCTCGCAACCATCGGTGTCGCTGGCGATTGCCAAGGTCGAAGACCACTTTGGCCGCCCGCTGTTCGTGCGTAGCGCCGGGCAGGGCATCGCGCCCACCGCCTTCGGGTTGCGCAAACTGGGGGCCTTGCGCAGCCTGCGCGCGCAGGCGCAATCGGCTCTCAGCAACGAAGGCAACGGTGCCGAGGTGCTGAACCTTGGCGTCTTTTCCACCCTTGGCCCACGTTATGCGCCCGCTCTGGTCAACGGCTTTCAAAAAACCATGCCAGACGCGCAAATCAAACTGCACGAGGGCGATCTGGATCGACTGACCCGATGGCTGTTAAACGGTCGGATTGATCTGGCGCTGATCTATGATTTCGGCCTGCCCTCGTCGCTTGAGATCACGCCGCTGGTCGATGTGCGCCCCTATGGTCTGGTCGCGCGCGCCCACCCGCTATCGGGTCGCGGCACCGTCACCATGGCCGAGCTGCTGACCGACCCACTGATCCTGATGAGCCTGCCGCACAGCCGCGATTATTTCCTGACGCTGGCGCAGATGAACGGTATCCGTCCCCGCATCGCGCATGAGACCGGCTCGGTCGAGATGTTGCGCGCCATGGTTGCCAACCACATGGGCGTAGGGTTAATGGCGACCGACATTGCACAGGATACCGCCTGTGACGGCCAGCCCGTCACCCGGTTGGAACTGACCGACCCACTGGTGCCCCACCGCATCGCGCTGGCCCGTGCGCCGCACCCCCATATCGCGCCGCTGGTCGCGTCTTTTCAGGACCACGTGGCGCGCAGCTTTGACGTTTGACACGGTATGTCTGGCCATTTGTGCCTTATGTCTATATCTTTCCACGCCAACACGACGGATTGGCCAAGACCCATTGCCGCCATATCGGAGATCGCATCATGTCCATAACCTACCGCGAGGTAAAAGCCGATATCCTGCGCCAGATCACGCAAGGCGAGCTTGCCCCCGGCAGCGCGATGCCGAACGAGGTGGATCTGGCCGCAAGCTATGGCTGCGCGCGGGCCACTGTCAATCGGGCGATGCGCGAACTGGCTGATGACGGCATCATCGAACGCCGCCGAAAGGCCGGCACTCGGGTCCGGCAGAACCCGATCCGACAGGTGCGGCTGAACATCCCCATCGTCGGGCAGGAGATTGCGGAGCTGGGCGCTGCCTATCGTTATGCGCTGGTGAAGTGCAAAGCCGAACCCGCCCCCGATTGGCTGCGCGCGCGTATGGCGCTGGGGCGCGATGACAGGGTGATGCATTTGATTTGCATGCACTACGCCGATGGCGCGCCGTATCAGCACGAGGATCGCTGGATCAACCTGAAGGCGCTGCCCGAAGCCGAGCTGCACGATTTTTTGGATGTAGGTCCCAACGAATGGTTGGTGTCGACAGTTCCATTTACCGATGCACAGATCAGCTTTCATGCCGTTCAGGCCGACGCCGCGACAGCCGAATACCTGGATTGCAGCGAAGGCGACGCCCTGTTCCAGACCGAACGCACCACTTGGCTTGAAGGGCAGACGATCACCTTCGTGCAACTGACCTATCGCCGTGGCCACCGCGTGACGATGCAGTATTGACCGCCCGGGAATAACCCCGGACAGGTCAGTGATCAGCTTACGTTTGACTGCAAAGGCCGGACGAAGGGCGCAGACCCCCGGGCCCTTACAAAATACCCGGCAGGTTCAACCCGTTCTCGCGCGCGCAGTCCTTGGCGATCTCGTAGCCCGCATCGGCGTGGCGCATGACCCCCGTCGCCGGATCGTTCCACAACACACGCGCGATGCGGCGATCTGCGTCCTCGGTCCCGTCACAACAGATCACCATGCCCGAATGCTGGGAAAAGCCCATGCCAACCCCGCCGCCATGGTGCAGCGACACCCAAGTCGCGCCCGACGCGGTGTTCAGGAGCGCGTTCAGAAGCGGCCAGTCCGACACCGCGTCCGAGCCGTCCATCATCGCTTCCGTCTCGCGGTTGGGCGAGGCGACGGACCCTGAATCCAGGTGGTCACGACCAATCACGACCGGCGCTTTCAGCTCGCCATTGCGCACCATTTCGTTGAACGCGAGGCCCAGCTTGTGACGCACGCCCAGACCAACCCAGCAAATCCGCGCTGGCAGGCCTTGGAATGCGATCCGCTCGCGGGCCATGTCCAGCCAGTTGTGCAGGTGACTGTCCTCGGCCAGGATTTCCTTCACCTTGGCGTCGGTCTTGTAGATATCTTCCGGGTCGCCCGACAGTGCCGCCCAACGGAACGGGCCGATGCCGCGGCAGAACAGCGGGCGGATATAGGCGGGCACGAAGCCGGGGAAATCAAACGCATTCTCAAGCCCTTCTTCCAGCGCCATCTGGCGGATGTTGTTGCCGTAATCGACGGTCGGAATACCGGCGGCGTGGAAATCGACCATCGCCTTGACCTGCACCTTCATCGACGCACGGGCGGCCTTTTCAACGGATTTCGGATCGCTTTCGCGCTTCTCGCGCCATTCGGCCATGGTCCAGCCCTGCGGCAGATAGCCGTTCACGGGGTCATGCGCGCTGGTCTGGTCGGTTACGATATCGGGGCGGATGCCGCGTTTGACCAACTCGGGGAACACGTCGGCGGCATTGCCCAACAGGGCGACCGACCTGGCTTCACCGGCTGCGGTCCAGCGTTCGATCATTTCAAGTGCTTCATCAAGGCTGTCGGTCTTTTCGTCCACGTAACGGGTGCGCAGGCGAAAATCAATGCTGTCGGGGTTGCACTCGACCGCCAGACAGCAGGCCCCGGCCATCACGGCCGCCAAAGGCTGAGCACCGCCCATGCCGCCCAGACCACCGGTCAGGATCCACTTGCCAGTCAGGTCGCCGTCATAATGCTGGCGCCCGGCCTCGACAAAGGTTTCATAGGTGCCCTGCACGATGCCCTGCGACCCGATATAAATCCACGAGCCGGCGGTCATCTGGCCATACATCGCCAGACCTTTCTTATCCAACTCGTTGAAGTGGTCCCACGTCGCCCAATGCGGCACGAGGTTCGAGTTCGCAATCAACACGCGGGGCGCGTCCTTGTGGGTCTGAAAGACGCCCACGGGCTTACCCGATTGCACCAGCAGCGTCTGATCTTCGTCCAGATCGCGCAGGCTCGCGACGATCTTGTCGAAATCATCCCACGTTCGCGCAGCGCGACCGATACCGCCATACACGACCAACTCGTGCGGGTTTTCGGCCACGTCAGGGTGCAGGTTGTTCATCAGCATCCGCATCGGGGCTTCGGTCAGCCAGCTTTTTGCAGTGATCTCGGTGCCGATTGCGGGATAGATATCACGGGTGTTCTTGCGCGGATCGCTCATGATGTTCCTTTCAGGTCAGGTGCCATGTCGGCAAGTGTTGTCAGAATGGTTTTCAGATGCCTGCGCAACCGCGCGGCTTTTGCGTCGTCATAGGTCCAAGGCGTCGCCTCGTCCGTCAGGTAGGTGCTTTGCGCCAGTTCCATCTGGATTGCGTGCAGCCCTTCCGAGGGGCGGCCATAATGGCGCGTGGTCCAGCCGCCTTTGAAGCGGCCGTTGGTGATGCTGGAATAGGCCTCTGCCATCTGGCACAGGTTTTGCACAGCAGCTTCGATCTGCGGCGCGCAGGTGGTGCCCAGATTGGTGCCGATGTTGAAATCCGGCAGTGTGCCATCGAACAGAAACGGAATGCGCGACCGGATCGAGTGGCAGTCATACAGGATCGCGATGCCATGCAGGTCGCGCACGCGGTTCAACTCGGCCTCAAGTGCGGCGTGGTAGGGGGCGTGATAGGCTTGGCGACGTGCCTCGACTTCATCCTCGGTGGGCGGCGTGTCCCAGATGTCTTGCCCATCGAAATCGGTCAGTGGCACAAGCCCGGTGGTGTTCTGCCCCGGATAAAGCGACACGCCCGACGGGTCGCGGTTGGCGTCGATCACATAGCGATGGAAAGTCGCCCGCACCGTGGTCGCGCCGGGCAACAGCCCGTCATAGAGCGTGTGGATATGCCAGTCGGTGTCGTCCAGCCCCTGCCCGCGCGCGTTCAGCCGCGCCTTTATGTCGTCAGGAACATACGTTCCCGTATGCGGCAGGCCCAAAACGATGGGGCTGTCGCCCTGATGGACCTCGACAGGGGTCATGGGCGAAGCTCCGGCATCGACGTTTTCGTGGCCGCCACAACCGCGTTCGACGCGACCAGCGCCGCCGCTTTTTCCAGGTCGGGCGCAAGGTAACGATCCTCCCCAAGCGACTCGACCCGCTTACGCACGGCGTCAATCACGGCCGCCAGCGGACCGCTTGTCGCCAGCGGTGCGCGGAATTCGATACCCTGTGCGGCGCACAGAAGTTCGACGCCAAGGATACGCTCCAGATTGGCGACCATGCGCGACAGGCGTACCGCGCCATGCGCGGCCATGCTAACGTGGTCTTCCTGGTTGGCCGAGGTCGGTGTCGAATCCGTCACGCAGGGATTCGCCAGATGCTTGTTCTCGCTCATCAAGGCGGCGGTGGTCACTTCGGCGATCATGTAGCCCGAGTTCAGGCCCGGATTGGGCGTGAGGAACGGCGGCAAATCGTGGCTCAGAACCGGATCGACAATCAAAGCGATACGCCGCTGCGCAATCGCGCCGATTTCAGCAATGGCCAGCGCGATCATGTCGGCGGCAAATCCCACCGGTTCGGCGTGGAAGTTTCCGCCGGACACAATCAGCCCCGCCTTGCTCAGCACCAGCGGGTTGTCGGTGGCGGCGTTCGCCTCAATCTCCAACGTGCGGGCGGCCATGCGCAGCATGTCCATCGCGGCCCCCGTCACCTGCGGCTGGCAACGGATGCAATAGGGGTCTTGCACGCGGGTATCACCTTCGCGGTGGCTTTCGCGAATGACTGACCCATCCAGCAGCGCGCGCATCGTCGCGGCGGCTTCGATCTGGCCGGCATGACCGCGCAGTGCGTGAATTTCCGGCTGCAACGGTGCGGTCGATCCCATGATCGCATCGGTCGACATGGCGGATGTGACCAGCGCCGCGTTCATCGCGCGCCACGCGCCAAACAGCCCGATCAGGGCATAGGCTGTGGTGAATTGCGTGCCGTTGATCAGGGCCAGCCCCTCTTTCGCGCTCAGCACGATGGGGTCAAGCCCCGCGCGCTTCAGCGCTTCGGCACCGGGCAGAACCTCACCTTCATATGTCGCCTGCGCTTCGCCGATCATCACTGCGGCCATATGCGCCAGCGGCGCCAAATCGCCGGACGCGCCGACTGACCCCTGCACCGGGATCACCGGCGTCACGCCGCGGGCAAGCATCCCTTCCAGCAGCTCGACCAGTTCCATCCGCACACCGGACGCGCCGCGCCCCAGCGACAGAAGCTTCAACGCCATCATCAGGCGCGCATGGGATTCCGGGATCGCCTCACCCACGCCGCAGCAATGGGACAGGATCAGGTTGCGTTGCAGGGTGGCGGTGTCGGACGGGTCAATCTTGACCGAGGCCAGTTTGCCAAACCCGGTATTCACGCCATAGACCGCGTCCGTCCCACTGGCGGCAGCAGCAATCTGCGCCTGCGCCGCACGGATGCTGTCATGGCAGGCCGGGTCCAATCGGGCAGCAATCCCATCGCGCCAGATCGTTTCCAGATCGGCCAGAGTGGTCGCGCCGGGGGTCAGGGTCAGAGTGGTCATGCGGTCTCTCCAGTGATGCGGAATGCGAGCGGGTTGAAACCGATGCGGTAAGATAGTTCCGCCGGCTCCGCGATGTCCCACACCGCCAGATCAGCCACCTGCCCCGGCGCAATCGTGCCCAGATCGGTCAGCCCCAGCGCGGCAGCCGCGTTTTGCGTCACGCCCCGCAGCGCCTCTTCCGGCGTCATGCGAAACAGGGTGCAGCCCATGTTCATCGTCAGCAGCAGTGAATTCAGCGGCGAAGAACCGGGGTTGATATCCGTGGCCAAAGCCATCGGCACGTTGTGCTTGCGCAAAAGCTCGACGGGTGGCTGTTGCGTCTCGCGCAGCGTATAAAACGCACCGGGCAGGATCACGGCAATCGTGCCCGCCTGCGCCATGGCCTTCACGCCGTCTTCGTCCAGATACTCGATATGATCGGCCGACAACGCGCCATAGCTTGCCGCCAGTTTCGCACCGCCCAGATTGGACAATTGTTCCGCGTGCAGTTTGACGGGCAGGCCCAGTTCTTGCGCCACATCGAAAACGCGCGCGATCTGAGCAGGCTGAAAGGCGATGCCTTCGCAGAACCCGTCAACCGCGTCCACCAGCCCTTCGGCGTGGGCGGCACGCAGGGCGGGGATGCACACCTCGTCGATATAGTCATCATCGCGACCGGCATATTCGGCAGGGGTTGCATGGGCACCCAAGAAGGTCGTCTTAGCGCGGATGGGTCGCTGCTCGGCAATCGCTCGCGCAACGCGCAGCATTCGCAGCTCGGTCTCAGCATCCAGACCATAGCCCGACTTGATTTCGATGGTCGTCACGCCCTCGGCGATCAACACGTCGACCCGCCGCAGCGCCAATTGCAAAAGCTCGCTTTCGCTGGCCGCGCGGGTGGCTTTGACGGTCGAGACAATGCCACCGCCTGCGCGCGCGACTTCTTCGTAACTGGCCCCGTTCAGGCGCATTTCAAACTCGACGGCGCGGTCGCCGCCATGCACGATATGGGTGTGGCAGTCGATCAGACCCGGCGTCACGACACGCCCGCCCAGTGAACGTTGATCCAGCCCCGCGAATTCCTCAGGCACCTCCGTTTGCGGCCCGACCCACGCGATCTTGCCATCCTGAATGGCGATGACCGCATCGCGGATCATCCCATAGGGCGCATCGCCCCCCGCCATGGTCACGGCATGCAGATCGGTCAAAAGCTGAGGCATAGCTGTCATGAGATCAGTCCTTTTCGCGAAGATTCGTCTTTTCTAGTATAATTTAATGTGTATTATGTCTATACATAAAATGCAAAACACAGGACCAAGACCATGATCCACGCCCGTCAGGCCCTTCTCGCGTCCGGTTGGGCGCAGGACGTTCGCATCACCGTTGAAAAGGGCCGCATTGATCAGATTACGCCCAATGCGGACACCCAGCCGGGCGACGCCCGCGTCGATACCTTGCTGCCTGCGTTGGGCAACCTGCACTCGCACAGCTTCCAGCGCGCAATGGCGGGGATGACCGAGTTCCGCACGGTCGGGCGTGACAGTTTCTGGACGTGGCGCGACCTGATGTATCGCTTTATGGACCGCCTGACGCCCGAGCAGATCGAAGCAATTGCGGCGCTGGTCTTCGTCGAAATGCAGGAAGCCGGATATTCCAGCGTGGGCGAGTTTCACTATGTCCACCACCAGCGCGGCGGCGCGCCCTATGATGCGCTGGCCGAACTGTCCCTGCGGGTGATGGCGGCGGCGGGGGAAACCGGCATCGGACTGACCCATCTTCCGGTGCTCTATACCTATGGCGGGGCGGGAAAGGTGCCGCTGGATCAGGGGCAACTGAGGTTCGGCAATGACGTGGATCGCTTCGCTGAACTGGTCCAGGACGCACGCGCGGGGCTTTCCGACCTGCCCGATGACGCCCGCGTCGGCATCGCGCCGCATTCGCTGCGTGCCACATCCCCCGACGACCTGAGCCGCGCGTTGGCGGACCATCAGGGCGGGCCGATCCACATCCACATTTCGGAACAACCCAAGGAAGTTAAGGATATCCGGACCTGGCTGGGCGCGCGCCCGGTCGATTGGCTGCTGGCCAACGCCCCCGTCGATGATGGCTGGTGCCTGATCCACGCCACCCATATGACCGAAAGTGAGACGCGCGCCATGGCCGCATCGGGCGCCGTCGCGGGCCTGTGCCCGATCACCGAGGCAAACCTGGGTGACGGCCCCTTCAACGGCCCCACCTATCTTGAGGCAGGCGGCGCCTTCGGCTTCGGCTCTGATTCCAACATCAACATTTCCCTGACCGAGGAGCTGCGCATGCTGGAATATTCCCAACGTCTGCGCGACGTGGCGCGCAACGTGATGGTGGTCGGCGAAGGGTCGGTCGGGGCGACGCTTTACACCGGGGCCGCCCGTGGCGGTGCGCAGGCTTTGGGGCGTGACGCAGGTGAAATCGCGCAAGGCCGCCTTGCCGATCTGGTCGCCATTGACACCACCGACCCGACGCTCTGCGCGCTGACGCCTGACCAAATCCTTGACGGTCTGTGCTTCGCCGCGAAGGACAATGTTGTCACCGACCTGTGGTCTGCCGGGCGGCACAACGTCACCGGTGGGCGACATATCGCGCGGGACGCGGTGGTCTCACGCTACCAGGGCGCGGTGGTGGACCTGCTGGCGTCGCTTTAACCTTTCGGGTGCAGGGTAATGGTCAGCGCGACCGCATCCTGCGCCAGATCGAAACGCAACGGCGTTGCCCTGCTGATCGCTGTGTCTCCCACGCCCAACTCCGCGCCAGCCACCGCGGCGGCCCCCGCGATCACATGCAGCATGCAGGTCTGCCCCGGCTGCCCGACTTCATGCGCGCCGGGATCACGCACGACCTGCGCATCGCCCTCGCACCGCGCGGTGTCGAACATCAGATTGAAATCGCGGATTGGCCCCTGGCTCAGCGTGGCTGTCACCGGCGCCGCGCCGTCGAACCGCACGGGGGCAGCATAACGCGCAGGCATCATCCCATCAGGCCCATGCAGCATCATGCCGTCGCCCTTGATCACCGTCAGGATACGCGTGAGGCCGGGAAAACTGGAAAACGCCCCGTCGCCATCCACATCCGCCATGCTCAGCCGCCACAGCGCGCCATGGTCGTCGCGTTCCTCGGCGATATTGCGGGTGATGCCGCCGCCGTTCTTCCAAGGTGTCTCAACCAGATCACGTTGTCGGATTATCTGCATGTCTTTCCCCGCTTCTTGATACTGCCCCTTTATGTCTGATCTTACCTGACGATAGAACCGCGACATGATTGTTCGAACGCCTCCTTCCGCACTGCGCCTGTTTTTCATCATGCAAGGCTCTGTCGTGCCCCGCATTTACGGTAAGATGGTCTCGGTCTTGCTGCTGACCCTGACGGTCGTGCTGGTGGATGAAATGCTGCTTCCGCTGCCGCGCATATCGCTTGCCGCGATGAGCGTCTTTGGCGTCGCGCTGTCTTTGTTTTTGGGCTTTCGCAACAATGCCGCCTATGATCGGTGGTGGGAGGCGCGCAAGCTCTGGGGCGGCCTGATTGCCGACACGCGCAGCTTTGCCCGCCAGTTGGAGCTGTTTGCGGTTTCACCCGATGACAGGTTCGCACTTCTGAACATGGTTGCCGCCTTCACTCACGCGCATCGCGGCAGCCTGCGGTCGTGCAATGTCGAGCGCGACATCGCGGCATGGGTCGGAGATGAGAAGGCCAAGGCGCTGCTGGCGCGCGCCAATCCAGCCGATGCCGCACTCAGCGACATCGCGCATCGACTGGCGGGCCTGCGGCGCAAAGGTTCGCTGGACGGGTTTGCGCAAATGGCGCTGGCGGACACGCTGTCGCGGCTGGCCTTGTCACAGGCCGGGTGCGAGCGGATCCAGACCACTCCCCTGCCCTTCGTCTATTCACTGCTGGTGCGTCGCACAACGTACCTGTATTGTGCGTTGTTGCCCTTCGCACTTCTGGGATCCGTCGAATGGTTCGCGCCGGTCTTTGCGGTTGTCGTGGCCTACGTGTTCTTTGGCCTGCAAGCGGTGACAAACGAGCTGGAACACCCGTTTGAACCCCGCCCGAACGGTCTGCCGTTGGATGCCATGAGCCGTGTGATCGAACGCAGTTTACGCGATGCGCTTGGAAAAAATATTCCACCAGCGTTGCAACCCAAGGATCACCTTCTCAGCTAACGCGATCTATCGCTTGACCTGATGCGCCCATGCTTGATCGAACAGCGTTTCATCGCCCATGTTGGCCACAAGCCGTTGCGTGATCTGGAAATGGTCCCGTGCGCCCCGCATCCCGGTTTCCGCAAGCGTTGATACGTTCCAGTCACCGCGACCGAAGCTGCGCCGCCAATTGATCTGCGCGTCTGCGTCGGCCGGGTTCGCGGGGTCAATCGACCAGACTTCCCGTACCGCACTTTCCGTGATGATACCGGTTTCAAGATCCTCAATCCTGCCATGATCGGATGAGATCGTCAGAACGATCCGACCGGTTTTCCGGTCGATTTCCCGTGTCTTTTCATCCTGTCCCTTGCGAAGCAGGCGACTGCTCCGTGGCGGGGCAGAGATCGGGGGCGGGAACGTCCATTCATTCCCCTCTGACGGGTCACGCAGCGGCAAACCAAGACGCCCGCTTTCAATCGTCAGGGTTGCAGGATCGGGTTCCGGCCAGGAATAGGGCCAATAGCTGCCCGCAACCGCCAGCCGCAGGCGATGACCTTTCGGCAGATGATAGGCGGCTTCATCGAGGCCCAGTGCCACCTCGACCGGCTGGCCAGGGATCAGATCGCGTTTTGCGTCAAACCCATCCCGGTTGCGCAAATCCAACAACCCCATGGTGATCAGCATCGAGGTCCCATCCGGCCTGAGATCACACAGCCGCACCACAAGCTGGGCGCGGACGCGGTCGGCGGACAGGCGCAATCGCACTGTGGGGCGTCCCACGATATCGGTCCCGTGATCCAGCGCCTGACTGTCAAAACAAGCGCTGCGGGCATCGTCTGGCCGCTGATCATCTGGCAGCTCGCCTGACCCGAAGCCGAAGGTGAAAAACTCGCCGCATTGTTCGCCGTGGCGCAGGTCCGGCGCGACTGTTGCGGGCAAGTTTCCCGACAAGGCATCACCCAGTGCCATATCCCGAACCGTCACACAGGCCGATGGCAATTTTTGGTCGCAAACCCAACGCCCGTCGCGATGGCCTGCAATCGGATCAGGCTTTGCACTGCCCATAACATATTCACGCCATGCCGGGTCTTGGTCTGCACCATTGTCAATTTCTTTCAACCAACGGTCCCACCACCGCAATGCCTCCTGCAAATAGCCAATCGACGGGCCGATTTGCGAGATATGCGGGTATTTGTGCCCCCACGGTCCGGCCACGCCCTTGACCGGAGCGTCAAGGTTCTCGACCAAATGGCGCATGGTGTTGCGATAGCCATCATGCAGCCCGCCAAAGGCCAGAACCGCCGCTTTGATCTTGCTGTAATCCTCGCAAATCGACCCATGCTTCCAATAGGCGTCGCGATCCCGATGCTCGGTCCAGATGCGCGGCAAGGGGGGCGTGTTCTCCAGCCGCTCAAGCCACATCGTCCGCCACCTGTCACCGACCTGATCGGGATCGGGCGGCATCGAGAACCACGACAACACTGTCGCCGCCCAGCTGATGTTGTCCGAATGCTGGATGCCGCCCTTGTAATGCACGTCGTCGGCATAGCGATCAACCGTTGACCCGATGGTGATCACGGCTTTCAGCGCATGGGGTGCGCGGGCGGCAATCTGCAAACTGTTGAACCCGCCCCAGGATATGCCCTGCATTCCAACAGCCCCGGTGCACCAGGGCTGGCTGGCGATCCAGGCGATCACATCTTCGCCGTCCTGCAATTCCTGCTCTGAATATTCATCGTCGAACAACCCTTCGCTTTCGCCGCAGCCACGCCGATCCACGCGCAGACAGGCATAGCCACGCTGTGCGATCCATGGATGCATTCCGGCATCGCGCTCGGCAGTCCCATCCGTTTTTCGGTAGGGCAGATATTCAAGGACGGCCGGGACCGGATGGTCCAACGCGTCCACCGGCATCCAGACCCGCGCCGACAAACGTGTGCCGTCCGGCAGTGTTATCCCCAGATCGCGATCATGGGTAAGCTCGTGAAGATGAGGGTCGATCATGTTCCAGCCTTACGTCAGTATGACCAACGGTCCCAGAACCAAACCCACGCGTCAACGCCAACCAAGCAGTTTGACTGCCGGCAGACATGAAAGTGGCCTGCCCAAACAAATTGGACAGGCCGTGTGGAGAACGCCGTGGGACTGGTCAACCTTTACAATCGTTCTACGGTTGGCGTTGCCACATTCTTTTGACGGATCCGGCCCCCAACTGGGAAAGGGTGCCGGGTCTGCCAGATGCTTACATGGCGGGCATAAGCACCTTGTCGATCACGTGGATCACGCCGTTCGATTGCTTCACATCGGCGATCGTCACGGTCGCCTTGTTGCCTTGCTCGTCCTCGATCCAGATGTTGTCCCCATCATAAGTCGCTTGCAGCGTGCAGCCGCCAACAGTGGGTACAGGGTGCTTGCCACCATCATCGTCAACCATGCCGCGAATGGCGTCCGACATCGCGTCGGCCGCGACAACGTGACAGGTCAGAACCTTGGTCAGCATCTCTTTGTTTTCAGGTTTCAAAAGCATTTCAACGGTGCCCTCGGGCAGCGCATCAAACGCTGCATTGACCGGTGCGAACACGGTGAACGGACCGTCGCCTTGCAGGGTTTCGACAAGACCGGCGGCCTTGACAGCGGCAACCAGCGTGGTGTGGTCAGCCGAATTTAACGCGTTCTCGACAATATTCTTATCGGCAAACATTGCCGCGCCGCCCACCATCGGATTCTTTTGCGAATGACTGTCTGCGAATGCCGTTGTTGCAACCAATACAAAGGCTGCTGCGGTGTTCAGGACATTAAGTTTGGTCATGGTATCGTTCCTTTCAAAGTGAGCCGAGCTTCTTACCCGGAGACATAAGGAACCACGAAAGACTGTCAGAAAAAGTTTCGGCTTTCTTAAAGAAATTTCTCAGAAAAATAAGTCCTGCATAAATTTCAACGCATTACGCACTCAATTATATTTACAGCATCTGAATTGGACCTGCCGCCAGAACCGCGCCCGTGGGTTGTCCGGTGGGGGAGCCGCCCTTGGGCTCATCACTGATCGCAAAGGTGGCCGCCGTCAGGCGCGCGCGCAATGCGTCAGGCAGAGTGATCCGGGCATCGTCCTCGTTCGGCACGATGCCAAGCGAGATCGGTGCTTCGGCTCCGTCGGGAATCAGCCACATCTCTAGATCGCGTCCGCTTGCCGGACCACCGGCGACCCGGCGCACGGTGAATTCCCCGCTGTCAGCCGAGAATGCGGCCGTGACAATCAGGGACCGGTCCTCAGAGCTGATCTCGGCTGTATGGGTCGGGGCAAGCGTTTGCGGTTCCATGAACAGAGGCATCACCGCCACAAGCGAAAGAGCCAACACAGCCGCCACTCCGCCGCCCAGAAGCCAGCCAAACGCGCCGCTCAGCGGTGACGGCTTCTTGACCTCCCCGAACAATCGCTTATGAATCGCAGCCTTTACATGTGCGGGGGGCGCGACGCTGTCAAACTCGTCTGACAGGGCGTGAAACTGGTGATCCCAGTCGCGCACAAGCTCGCGAAGCGCGGCATCATCCTGCATCCGGGCTTCGAACGCGCGGCGATCGTCAGCCGACAGCAAATGAAGGGCATATTCTGCCGCAAGGACATCATCGTCCCGATCAAATGTGTCTGTCGTGCTCATCGCGTTAAACACTCTCTCAGTTTCAGCAAGCTGCGCCGCAGCCAGGTTCGCATCGTATTCACCGGCACCGCGTATCGCTTGGCCAGTTCGTCATATGTTTCGCCCAGTAAATAGGCACCGCGCACGGCGCCTGCCTTGGGATCATCCAATTCGTCCAGACAGGCATTGATCCGGTCCCGTTCCGACGAGGCAAGCGCCGCCTGTTCGGGTGTCGGACCTGCATCGGCGATGTCTTGCCGCGCCGCAATATCGTCGGTTGGGGCTTTGCGGGCGCGCAGCCGGTCGATCGCCTGATTGCGCGTCACCGTAATCAACCATGTCATCGGGCTGTAGCCGTTTGCCTTGAACCGCTGGGCGTTTTGCCAGACGCGCACAAAGGCATCTTGCAAGACCTCTTCAGCTTCAGCCCGATTATTCAAGACACGCAAACACACGCCAAAAAGTTTCGCTGATGTTGCGTCATATAGTGCTTCGAAGGCCGCACGATCTCCAAGGCCAGTCCTGACTATCCAGTCTTCCAGTTCGTTCAGGTCAGCCATGAATTTCCCGTATCCGCGTCAACAGACAGCAATGGCGGGCAAGATGCGCGCGCGCCGATCATGCGGCAATCAGTGTAGAAATACAAAGCCTTCATTGTGTTCCATGCGGATCAAATCGTCTGGACCAGCCGACGGTCAACTGTCCAACGCCGCCAGCAGATCCCGCCGATTGTGCAGCACGCGCAGGATCGTCACGCCATCTGCACCGACCTGATAGACCACAAGATGCGCCCCGGTCGGAAAAATGCGCACAGGTGGCGTAAACTCAACCCGCAACCGCGATATTTCAGGTTGGTCAGCGATCAGTTCAAATCCAGTGATCAAGGTATCAAGATAGCGATCCGCCTGATCGGCTGACCAGGTTCGGGTGCCGTATCGCCATATGTCCGCAAGATCATTTTCCGCCGCCGGGGTCAGACGATAGGTCGCCCTAGTCGGCATCTTGTCGCATCCGGGTCTTGAACGCGCCTGCATCAAATGGGGTTGCCGGGCCAGAGGCAAGGGCTGCATCAACCGCAGCCTGCACCTCGGCAATGGCGGCGGCGCGTTCCTGATCACGCCGGATCAGATCGCGCACATAATCGCTGGAATTGGCAAACCGGCCGGATCGGGATTGTGATTCGACCCAGCTTTTCATCTGCTCTGGCAGAGATATATTCATCGTAGACATGGTTGGCCTCCTGTCCGGAATATATGGCAAACTTTGCCATTATTCAAGATACCGGACTCATGGACGCCACTCCGACGTGTCGCAGAACCTCAGAAATCCAGTCCAAGGTCCACCGTGCGCGCCGAATGGGTCAGCGCGCCGGACGAGATGTAATCGACTCCGGTCGCCGCGACCGAGGCGACACGATCAAGCGTCACGTTCCCGCTGGCTTCGGTTTTCACGGCACCGTCCACCATCGCCACGGCCTTGCACAACGCGTCGTTATCCATGTTGTCCAGCAATACGACCGAAGCACCGCCAACCTCAAGCACCTCGGCCAGTTGGTCCAGCCGGTCCACTTCGATCTCGACCGCCATCATGTGGCTGGCATGGGCTTTCGTGGCCTCAAGCACCTGACGCACCCCGCCGGCGGCAGCGATGTGGTTGTCCTTGATCAGGATAGCATCCGACAGGGAATAGCGGTGGTTGAACCCGCCACCATGCAGCACCGCCAGCTTTTCCACCAGCCGCAGCCCCGGCGTGGTCTTGCGGGTGCAGGTCATGCGGGCATGGGTGCCTTTCGTTTCGGCCACGAATCCGGCCGTCTTGGTGGCAATCCCCGTCAGGCGTCCCGCGAAGTTCAGCGCCACACGTTCGCCTGACAGGATCGACGCCGCTGATCCCTTGATGGTCATCAGCGTGTCACCCTTTCTGCACGGCTGACCGTCCGAGATATGAGTGATGACCTCAAGCGTCGGGTCCACCAGCCGAAAAGCTATCGTGGCCACCTGCATCCCAGACACCACCGCATCTTCGCGCGCATTCAGCCGGGCGTCATAGGTGGTGCCCGCCGGGATAACGGCGCGGGTGGTGACATCGCCATAGCTGCCCAGATCTTCCATCAGCGCATTGCGGATCATCGGTTCCAGAACCAGATCGGGGACGGAAGCAAAGCTCATGACAACTCCTTCACGGCCTGCGCGCGCACGGCAAGCGCGTCGGCCAGATACAGTTCGGACCGCTGGCCCGGCCCAACGGCGGTTTCAGGGAAATCGGACCGTTCATGCGCGCCGCGGCTTTCTTCACGAGCCAAAGCCCCCGCTGCGATCAGCGTCGCAGTGGCGCACATGTTCAGAAAGGACGGACTGTCGCCATGGGCCGCTTCCAGCCCTGCGATGGTGGCAAGCGCGCGGGTCAGCCCGTCCCGGTCGCGCACCACGCCGACATGCTGCGTCATGGTCTGACGCAGGGCCTGGACCGCCTCGGGTGCGGGCGGGGTGCCGCCGTCGGGAAAGGTGATGTCCAGCGGCGCGGCGTTGGTCACGTCCGTCAGGGTCTGCGCGATCCCTTCAGCACAGATGCGGGCATAGACCAGCGCCTCCAACAGCCCGTTCGAGGCCAGCCGGTTGGCCCCATGCAGCCCGGTCGAGGAGGCTTCGCCGCAGACCCAAAGCCCCTTGAGTGTGGCGCATCCCTGCGTGTCAGTTGCGATGCCGCCCATGTGGTAATGTGCGGCGGGGGCCACTGGGATCGGCTCCTTGGCCGGGTCGATCCCGTTGCGGGCGCAATATTCCGCAACGGCCGGGAATTGCGTCTTGATCGCCTCGCCCAACACCGCGCGGGTGTCCAGCATCGGGCGGTTTCCGGCTTGCACTTCGGCATAGATCGCACGCGCGACAACATCGCGCGGGGCCAGTTCGGCATCCGGGTGGATCGCTTGCATGAACCGCTCACCACGCTTGTTGATCAAGGCCGCACCTTCCCCGCGCAGGGCTTCGGTCGCCAGTGGGGCCGGGTCTTCGCCCACGTCCATCGCGGTGGGGTGGAACTGCACGAACTCGGCATCTGCAATCAACGCACCCGCCCGCGCGGCCATGCCGATCACCTGGCCGCGAATGCGTGGGGGGTTTGTCGTCAAAGCATACAGCCCGCCCGAGCCACCCCCTGCAAGCAGCACCGCCGACCCGCGTAGCAGAACCGGACCCGACCGGCCACCATCGGCCTCTTGCAGGACCACGCCGGTCACGCGTCCGTCCGTCACCTCAAGATCGCGCGCCATGGTGCCTTCCAGCGCCTGAATCGAGGGCGTGTCGCGCACCTGCGCGATCAGGGCGGCCATGATCTCGGCCCCAGCCTGATCGCCCTTCACCCGCACCACCCGCGCGAAACTGTGTGCCGCCTCACGTGACAGGACATAGCCGCCATCGCTGGTCCGGTCGAAGGGCGTTCCCATCGTGGTCAGATCAAGGATGTAGTCGCGCGCTTCCCGCGTCACCATATCGGCAACTGTTGTGTTCACTGTCCCTGCCCCGGCCTTCACCGTATCGGCGGCATGGCTTTCCGGGCTGTCGGCCATGTCCATCGCCGCGGCAACCCCGCCCTGCGCCCAGGCCGAACTGGCCCCTTCACCCAACACCTCGGGCGAGATCATCACGACCGGGAGCGGTGCCAGTTTCAATGCCGCATAAAGCGCGCCCAGACCGGCCCCGACGATGATGACACGATCCGTTTCAACGACCTGCATGACCCGTCAAAGACCCAGCTTGCGCGACAGGTCGATCATCGCTTGAACGGAGTGACGAGCCTTTTCCGCGACGTCGGCATCCACCTCGACCTGTCCGTCCATCGTGTGCAGAACATACAGGATCTTCTCAAGCGTGATCTTCTTCATGTAGGGGCACATGTTGCAGGGGCCGACAAACTCGACCTCGGGCAGTTCATCCGCAATGTTGGACGCCATCGAACATTCAGTGATCAGCATCGCTTTTTCGGGTCTCGTGTCGGTCACGTATTTCAGGATACCACTGGTCGAGCCGGAAAAATCCGCCTCGGCCACCACGTCGGGCGTGCATTCGGGATGCGCGATCAGCTTGGTGCCCGGGTTCCATTCGCGGAAATCGCGCAAATCCTGCGCGGTGTATTGTTCATGCACGATGCACGAGCCAGGCCAGTAAACCACATCTTTGTGGCTCTCATTGGCCACGTTCTGCGCCAGATATTGGTCGGGCGTCATGATCACCGTGTCCGCATCCATCGCATTCACGATCTGAACAGCATTCGAGGACGTGCAACAGATGTCCGACGCCGCTTTCACCTCGGCGGTTGTGTTCACATAGGACACAACTGGCGCACCGGGATATTTGGCGCGCATCTCGTCGATTCCGCCCGCGGTGATGCTTTCAGCCAATGAGCATCCGGCTTCCATATCAGGCATCAGCACGATCTTGTCAGGGCTGAGTATTTTCGACGTCTCGGCCATGAAATGCACGCCCGCCTGAACGATCACATCCGCCTCGACTTCGCTGGCCTTCATCGCCAGTTGCAGACTGTCGCCCACAAAATCCGACACGCCGTGAAAAATCTCGGGCGTCATGTAGTTGTGGCCCAGGATCACCGCGTTCCGTTCTTTCTTCAGGGCGTTAATCGCCTTGATGTATGGCGCATGGATCGCAAAATCCGGCGGCGTCACCACCCGATCCATGCGGGCATAGATGTCCTGCATCTCGTTGGCCAGCTCGACCGAGGGCGCAAGGTCATAATGTTCGGACAGAACTGTGCGAACGTTCGAAAGATCCAACAACGGGCAGGCCTCCAATTAATTGGCTAAGTGGCTAACACACAGGGCTTGGTACGAAAAGCCACATCAAGGGTTCGGGCCATTGTTGGGCGCTAAACTGCATCTGCTTTGGTCAGCACCAGAAACGTCATCATACCAAGCGGCGGCAACGTCTTATGTTGCTCGACCTCCAGCTTGCGTTCCTGCAAAACGGTTTCGATATGGAAATCGGAATGCCACCCGATTGTGTTGGCAAACGGTGCGGAAAGACGTTCCAAAAGCGCTAATATGCCTTGGGTGCGCATGAAATGGTTGGTGATGACCACCCTTCCACCGGGCTTCAAAACACGCGCAATCTCGGACATGACGCGTTCCGGTTCGGGCACGACAGACAGCACATGCATTGCGGCAATGGTATCGAAATTGTCATCAGGGAAGTCCAGCACACGGGCATCCATCTGCCTTAGCGCCACCACGTGCTTCAGTTTCAGCGCGCGTACCTTCGCTTGCGCTTTGGAAAGCATCTGCGCGCTGAAATCAACACCTGTCACCTTCAGTCCGGGATCATAATGTTCCAACGACAGCCCCGTGCCCACGCCAACCTCCAATACCGAGCCAGCCCGGCTGTTGATGTAATCAACCGCTCGTCGTCTGCCGGAATGGGTCACAGCTCCGAATGTCCTGTCATAAATCGGTGCCCAACGGGCGTAAGAGGTTTTAACGGCTTCGATATCCAATTCAGCCTCGCTTTCCGTGGTTCGTCCGACGATTGGCAATTCCGCACCAGATAATCATCGCGATATAGCCGATGCCAAGCATCACCAATGTGATCCATGCGTAGGTCAGCGCCGCTGCGCCGACGACCGCGAATCCGACCAGAAAGAATTTAACGTTCTCACGCGACACGCGGTTGGTCTTGAACGACCAGATCGGCGTCCGGCTGATCATCAACAGCCCGATGGCAACCATATATGCGCTAATGGCCAGGTCAGGTGGCATCGGGACGCCGTCGAACGCAAAGGATGCCGACATCGGTAACAACACCAACAACGCCCCCGCCGGTGATGGAACGCCGGCAAAGAACGCGTTGGGTGTGTTCTGCCCGTTCTCATTCTTCGCATCGTTACTGACATTGAACCGCGCCAGGCGCAGCACGCAGCAAACGGTATAAACCAGAACCGAAATCCAGGCCAGGTTGCGCGAATCCTGCAACGCCCAATAGTATATGACCAATGGTGGGGCGACGCCGAAATTCACAAAATCTGCGAGGGAGTCCAACTCGGCGCCCATCTTGCTGCCGCTCTTCATCAAGCGGGCAATGCGCCCATCCAACCCGTCCAGAACACAGGCCACCAATATGAGCTGAACCGCCAACCTGAAATCGCCTTGCACACCGAAACGGATCGCCGTCATGCCCGCACAAAGGCCCGCTATGGTCAGCATGTTCGGGATCAGCTGGATCAGCGCAAATTCAGACGCGGGCTTATCAGCCGATCTGGTCACGATGCGCTCACCTGTTCAACGACCGGGCCGTTTTCCGAGTTTCCCTCCGTATTTGGCATCTCGGCAATCACGGTTTCACCTGCAATCATCGTCTGGCCGATGCTGACCAGAGGCGTCACTCCAACTGGCAGATACACATCCAGCCGAGACCCAAAGCGAATGAGCCCGAAGCGTTCACCCGTTTTCATCTGCGCGCCGGGTTTCACGAAACAGACAATGCGGCGCGCCACCAGCCCGGCGATCTGAACCACGGCCAGATCCTGCCCATCCGGCATTCGAATGCACAGGCTGTTACGTTCGTTATCCTTGCTCGCCTTGTCCAGCGACGCATTGAAGAACTTGCCGGGCCGATAGGCGACGGCGATGATCTCGCCGGCGATCGGCGTGCGGTTCACATGGCAATTGAAGACGTTCATGAACACACTGACACGGGTCAGCGGCGTATCGGCCATACCCAGCTCTTCCGGTGGAACAGCGGGTTCGATCAGTGACACAACCCCGTCCGCCGGGCTGACAATCAGCCCCGGTCGCGTTGGCGTCACCCGCTTGGGGTCACGGAAAAAATAATAGCACCAGACGGTCAGACCGACACCAATCCAACCCAAAACCGATGAAATCAGGAACAAAAGGGCGGTCACACCCGCAAAAACGGCTACAAACCTGATGCCTTCAGGGTGCATCGGTTTGATGAACGTACGCATCATTTGCATTGAGGTTTTCCTTGGGGCAATTCACACCACTCTCATAAGGCGGTTGGGTTCAAGTGCAAGAAAATTCCTGATGGCGGGAGCCGTCCAGCACCACAATGCGTGGGGAACAGCTTTGTCAGCCTGTCATGCGTGGTGCATGAATATCCTATTGACGATCACTCCCCAAGCCAACCCGGTGAACCCTGGTTCACTCCCGCATCCTCCATCTGTTCGCGGTCCGGCAAGTCGCGCAGGCTTTTCAGGTCGAAGGCAACAAGGAAATGGTCGGTGGTGACGAACGTATAGGGTGCACCACGGCGGGGCGCGCGGGGGCCGGTGGCGATCAGGGTGCGGGCGTGCAGCCGCCCGATCAGGTCGCGGCTGATTTCCTTACCGAAGATGTCTTTCAGCCCGTCCCGCGTGATCGGTTGGTGATAGGCGATGGCGGCCAGAACCGCGATATCGAATGGGTTCAGGTCCAGAAGCTGATCGTCCACATCTGCCGCCGTGCGGATCGCGGGCGCATAGGCCGGACGAGTGCGCAGCATCCAGCCCTCTCGCAGCTTGGCAACTTCAAAGGACCGCCCTGCCAGATCGGTGGCAAGGTCGTCGATCAAAAGGTCCACCGATGCCCCCTGCCCCACCACCTTCGCCAGATCCTCGCGCGCGACCGGGGTTCGACTTGCAAACAACACAGCCTCGATCCGGCGCATCCATTCCCGCCAGCGCAGCTCTGGCGGTAGATCAGGCAGTTCGCGGTCCAGTTCCGGCTCGGATGGGTTTTCGGCCACATTCATGGTCACACCCCGTAAAGCCGGAACGTGTCACGCCCCGTCAATTCGCGCACGGCGCCAAGATCGACCAGTCGGTCGCACAATCGTCGCGCGGCGCGATCAGACATCAGCGGGGTCAGCGCCGTCGGGGCCAGCCCATCCTGGGTTAGAAACATCTCAACCGCCGCGCCCGCCCCCCTGGCGCGAAGTTTTGGGGTCACTGCACGTAGATATGCGGCCCGGCGCGTCAGATCGGCGGCCAGACGCAGGATTTCAGCCGTGAACCGTATTACCGCTTGGTGGCAGGCGGTGGTCAACTCTGCGCCGGTGCTCTGCAAATCCCGGCGCTTCAGCCCGCCTGCCAACAGTGGCATCAGATGGGTCCACCCCACGCCGCGTGCGAGCGCTGCGTCGGCCAGGATCAGGGCGGCGGCCTCCTCGGTCGGGTGGTCGGTCAGCACCGCTTCCAACACTGCCGCCGCCCGGCGCACCGGTCCGCCCTGCACCGCAGCCAACCAAATCGGCACATGCGACGCCAACCCATCCGGCATCGCACGTTTCAACGCAGCGGCCGAGATCGGCCGCCCCGCCGCCAGCCGCCACTGGCGATAAATCTCGCCCGCCGGTCCCGGATGATCGCCGGGGCGCATCAGGTGCAGCGCGTCCCGCAAGTCCGATGCCCGCTCCGGGCGTCCTGACATGACCACGCAGGCCTCGGCGGCCGACAGCGCCAACCGCGCGCGCAACAAATCATGGGGAACGTCACCTTGGGCCAGCGCAACATGCAGATGCGCCAAGGCTGCGCCCGACAAAAACGCTATGTCTTCAGATGTTTCCGCGCGACCCGCGATGACCCAGGATGGCATCCGGGGGATCGTGTCTGCATCATCACTATGGGTCTGTTTGGCAAATGTCATGCCCGGATACTAGTCACGCGCGGCGCTTTTATCCAGACGGTTCGTTCAAAACCGCCGCTGCTTTCGGATGCACTACGACGCGCCGTGACCGAGACAACCAAACACCGCCATCAACCCGACGGCGGTGCTCTCATTCGCATGGCATTTGCCTAGACCGTGCCGCCGAGGCTTCCTTCCAAGGCGACAAGCTCTTGCCCGCCTGCCATCAGGTCTTGCAGTTCTTCCGGTGTAATCTGGCCGCGCTGCGCGGTGCCCAGCGTCTGGCCACGGTTCAGCACAGTAAAGCGATCGCCCACGGCCATTGCGTGCCGCACGTTATGGGTGATGAACACAACCGCGATCCCCTGTTTGCGGACCTTGTCGATAGTCGCAAGAACATTGGCCGTCTGCCGAACGCCAAGCGCCGACGTCGGTTCGTCCAGGATCAACACCTTGGCACCGAAATGCACGGCGCGCGCGATGGCGACGGTTTGACGCTCACCTCCTGACAGGGTGCCGACCGCCTGATCGGGGCCACGCAGGTTGATGCCCATCTCGCGCATCTCGTCCATTGTGACCCTGTTGGCATAGTCATGGTCGAAAAACTTCAGCGGCCCAACCTTCTTCACCGGCTCATTCCCCATGAAGAAATTACGACTGACCGACATCAGGGGGATCATCGCAAGATGCTGGTGCACAGTCGCAATGCCCGCCGAGATCGCATCTCGTGGATCCTGAAACTGCATCGGCTTGCCTTCAAAGTAGATTTCGCCGCGCGTGGGCTGATGCACACCGGACATCGTCTTGATAAAGGTCGACTTGCCCGCACCGTTGTCACCCAACAGGCAATGGCACTCCCCCGGGAAGACTTCCAGCGACACACCTGCCAGCGCGATCACGCTGCCAAAGTGTTTCTCGATATTCTTCATTTGAATGATTGGCGCTTTTTCCGGATTCATATCAACGTTCCCCCGTGATGATGCGACGGATATAGGTGTTCAGAATGACCGCAAACAAAAGAATCACACCAAGGAAAACCCTGAACAACGAACTTTCGACACCGGCAAAAAACAGACCTTGCTGGACGACACCGAAGATCAACGCACCAAGTGCAGCGCCCAGGACCGAACCGTAGCCACCAGTCAGCAACGCACCGCCGATAACAACGGCGATGATCGCCTCGAACTCTTTCAACAGGCCCCGGTCGGCACCGGCGGATCCGAATTCCATCACCTGGCAGACGGCAAGAACCGTTGCGCAGAAGGCCGTAAGCGTAAACATCAGGATCTTGACCTTGTTCACCGGCACACCCGAGTTACGCGCCGCTTCGGGATCACCACCGGATGCAAAAATCCAGTTGCCGAATTGCGTGCGTGTCAACAGGATATGTCCCAACGAGATCAGGACAATTGCCCAGACAATCAGCATGGGTATGCCGTCAACGACGGGCTGACCTTCGCGCGCGCCACGTTCGAACACCGAAATAACGCCCGCATCCCCCAGCCACTGGAAAACGGGCTTCCCGATCGTGCCGCCGAAGAGCGGTGCCAACCAATCTCCTTCTGCGGCGTCACGAATGCCACCAATGATCGTTTTACGCTCGATCGTTTGCGGGATGTAGATGGTAAAGCCGCGCAGGATGAACAGAAAGGCAAGCGTCACAATGAAGCTGGGCAAGCCCGTTTTGATGACAATCCAGCCATTCAGGGCACCAAGCAAACAACAAATCACAAACGTAACGATAATCGCGATCCACATGGGCCAGCCCAGAACGACACCGAACACGGCAATCATCATACCTGCAAAACCGATCATGGATCCGACCGACAGATCGAATTCTCCGGCGATCATCAGCAGGCACGCGCCGACAGCGATGATCATGAACTGGGCGGAAACGACCGACCAGTTCAGAACGCCCTGCGAGGCAAACATACCGCTGTCAAACGCAAACAGCAAAAACAATGTAAAGACAGCGACGGTGCCGACAATACCGCCAAGCTCCGGGCGGATGAGAGCCTGCCGGAAGGATGATATTTCCTTGACACGTTCGTCAGATTGGATGGTCTCAGCCATGACTGGCTCCTCCTCAAGTCCAATGCGGAAGATGGGTGAGAAACGGGCGGCGCAGAAGGCCGCCCGCACTGATCACTCGTTTACTTACACACGAAAGTTAGCGGTATTCGCCCGCAAACTCTTCAACCTTGGCCAAGCCGTCCTTGGTGACGAAACCCGGACCAGAATTGATGTTGTTGCCGGGCAGAACCCCGTAACGGTCCCAATTGGCCAGAATAATGACCGGCATATAGGCTTGCAGGAACGGTTGCTGGTCGATGCCCCAGTTGATGATGCCGTCCTTGATACCTTTGACGATCTCTTCACCCAGATCGAACGTGCCGAAGTGAATCTCTCCGGCCATTCCGTTTTCCTGCAACGCGGCAATGGTGGGGTCAGCCGAAACCGGGCCAAGGGTCAGGATACCATTGACATCAGGATTTGCCGACAGATAGGCCAGCACCTTGTTCTTAATTTCCGAAGGGTCGGTGCCTGAATCCATCATCGAGTTCCCCAACTCGACCCCCAGACCATCCGCATAACCACGGCAACGCTCGCCCACGGTGGGCTGCTGAATGGCATGATTGACACACAGGAACTTGGTCACACCTTCATCTTTGGCGCGCTGCCCTGCCGCGAAACCTGCGTCATATTCAGGCTGCCCGACATACATCAATGCCCCGACTTCGCGGGCCTGCTCAGGCGTGCCGGTGTTCATGATGATCACATCGATGCCCTGATCAACCGCGGCGCGGATCGGCCCTTTCAGAACGTCAAAGTCAGCCAGCGTGGTGATGATTCCATCGGGGCTGGACGCGGCGGCCTGATCGATAATGCGGGCCATGTCGGCAACGTCCCCGGTGGGCGGATTGCGGTATTCGACTTCGGCACCAACTTGTTCGCCAGCCAGCGCGATACCGTTCTTGATCGTGTTCCACCAGCTATCGCTGTCCGGAGCATGGCTGACAAGAATGTATTTCTCGCCCTCGGCCATCGCGCCGGTTCCGACCATCAGCGGCGCTGCGGCGACGGCCGTGGCTAATACGACCTTTTTCATCAGTGATTTCATTTGATCCTCCCAAGATCCACTAATTTTGGCATCTGTTCTAAGAGCGGGTAGTCCCGGCCTCCGACTCGGAGTTAAGCATATTCATCTTCTTTTTGCAACCGGTTGCAATCTGACCCTCTTCTTTTCCTGATGCCCTTAAGGAAGAACTGTTATAAAAGTGGATAAACAGGCAGTTCCGGGTCAGGCTGACATGGCAGTAACATTGAAAGAGGTTGCAGAACGTGCCGGGGTTTCACGCTCCGCCGTGTCACGCACCTTTACGCCAGGCGCTTCAGTTTCGGACAAAACACGACGAAAGGTCGAAAAGGCCGCCGACGAGCTTGGATACAGCCCCAACGCGCTGGCCTCGTCGCTGACCACAGGGCGCACGAAGCTGATCGGCCTTGTCTCGAACAACTTCCACAACCCGATTCTTCTTGAGGTCTTCGACCTGTTCACCCGTGGCCTTCAGGACCGTGGCCTGCGACCGTTGCTGGTCAACCTGACAAATGAAACCGATCCCGAACATTCTGTGCGGATGCTTCGGCAATATTCGGTCGATGGCGTTGTCGTCGCCTCGTCCACCCTTCCGCCGGGGTTTTCAAAAGCGTTCCGCGATGCGGGAGTCCCCGTCGTGAACTCGTTCGGCCGCTATTCCTCCACGCCACAGGTCCATGTGGTCGGGATCGACAACGTTGAATGCGGGCGGATGGCCGCCCGAACCTTGGTGGCTCGTGGCTACAAGCGCGTCGCGTTTCTGGGCGGTCCGCAAAGCGCAACATCGACGCAAGATCGCCACAAGGGGTTCATGGCCGAAATGTCAGAACACCGTGAAATCAACACCACCTGCTCATATGCCGAGGCGTATTCCTTTGAGGCCGGGCGGCGTGAGATGATGAGATTGCTTGAGAGCACCCCGGCCGAGGCCTATTTCTGCGGCGATGACGTGCTGTCGATCGGTGTTCTTTCAGCCATTCAGGACAGCGGTCTGTCGGTGCCAGAGGACATCGGATTGATCGGACTGAACGACATGGAGATGTCGGGATGGGAGAACATCAACCTGACCACGATCCACCAACCGATCCGCCAGATCGTCACATCGTCTATCGAGCTTATGGTCGCGATGTTGGACGAGCCGGACCGCTATCCCGAAGCGCGCATTTTCCCATGTTCAATCGTCGAACGTGGAACGCTGCGCCCACTGAAAAGCTGACGCGAAACCTCCGAAAGCAACGCACGGAAAAACCGGGACACTGCCCCGGTCTCTCACAAGATCAATATGCGACATGCTTTGCACGCGTGACTATCGAAACATCGGTGGGCGGGCGTCAACCCATGTGCCGCCAGCTTTCGCCGACGACACCGCCATATGCACAGCCGCCATCGACCGCACCCCGTCCGCCGCCGACGGCAAGCCATCCCGCACTTCGCCACGGATTGCATCCGCCAGATCGCAATAGATATTGGCCACCGCCAACGGAAAGCCTTCGGGATGGGCGATGGCCACGCGGCTCAGACGCTGGGCATCTTCATGCAGACCGCCTTCGCCCTTCTCGATGATCTGTGTGCGCCCGCCAACTGGCGTATAGATCAATTGGTTCGGCTGCTCCGACGCCCAGCGAAGCCCGCCGGTTTCGCCGAATACCTGAATGTCAAACCCGTGCTGACGACCGATTGCGACGGACGAGGTCCAAAGCCGCCCGACCGCCCCGCCTTCCATGCGGAAGTTCACCATGGCGTCATCTTCCAGCTCGCGGCTGGCGATGGTCGAGGCAAAATCGGCGGACAAGGTTTTAACCTCGTCATCAGCAATGAAGCCCGCCATATGCAGCGCGTGAATGCCGCAATCGGCAAACTGGCCGGACACCCCTGCCATCGCGGGGTCATAACGCCACCGCACGCGCGGATTGTCCGCGTCGGTCGCATCGCCATGATGGCCGTGGCTGAAATTCGTGACAACAAGACGCACCTTGCCGATCTCGCCCGCCCGCACCATAGCGCGGGCCTGACGCACCATCGGATAAGCGGAATAGCAATAGTTCACCGCGCAGATTTTGCCGGTTTTTTCCGCCACACGCACGATTTCTTCACCCTCGTCCACGGTCATGGTCATGGGTTTTTCGCACAAGACGTTGAAGCCTGCTTCCAGAAAGGCCTTGGTAATCTCGAAATGCGTTGAATTGGGCGTCGCCACGGTCACCAGATCAACCTTGTCGGCGCGGCCCTTTTCACCGGCCAACATCTCGGTCCAATCGCCATAGGCGCGATCTTCGGCAATCCCAAGGCGTTGGGCATATTCGCGCCCTACGTCAGGACGATGGTCCAGCGCACCGGCTGCAAACTCAAACCGTCCATCGGCCAAAGCACCCAATCGGTGCGCCGGGCCGATCTGACTGCCTTCGCCGCCACCGATCATGCCCCATTTCAGTTTTGCCATGGCTCGTATCTCCTCAGTTAAAGCCAATGCTTTCCAGATATTCACGGTTCAAGCGCGCATCACCCACAGGGTCCGGGTCAAGCGTCGGGTCGCAATCCTGTTCGACCGTGCACCATCCCTGGAACCCGGCATCCACCAGCACTTGGCGCACGGCAGGAAAATCGACATCCCCGTCGCCCAGATTGCAGAAAATGCCCTGGCCGCAGGCGTCATAGAACCCGGTGCGTTTCTTGATCACCTCGGCTTTGACAGCGGGATCAATATCCTTGAAATGCATGTATGAGATCCGGTCCATGTGCCGCTTCATGAACGCCACCGGATCAAACCCCGCATAGGAATGGTGTCCGGTGTCAAAGCAGATTTTCAGGATCTTCTCGTCCACTTCATTCAGCAGACGCTCCAATTCGGGCTCGAAATCCATGAAACCCGCCGCATGGGCATGAATGCCAACGGTCAGCCCATATTCCTCGGCGCCGATCCGCGCACTTTCCGCGATCCGGTCACGATAGGCCGTCCATTCCGCCTTATCCATCTGCTCGGCTTCGGTCGCCCGCCCCGCTGTGGGTGCACGACGAGGCGAGATCGAGTCGATCAGCACAAGATGCTGCGCCCCATGCGCCTTCAGCGCCCGCGCGGTGCGGTGCGTTGCATCCAGCACGTCGTCCCACGCGGTCGGATCGTGATAGGGGCGAAAGACCACGCCGCCGATCAGTTCCAGATCGTTCTCCGCCAGCGCATCCGCTAAGACCGCAGGGTCTTCCGGCATGAAGCCGACAGGCCCAAGCTCGATCCCCTTATAGCCCGCGGCTGCACAGTCTTTCAGCACGGATTGCCAGGTCGGATTGCGCGGATCATCCGCAAATTCCACACCCCACGAACAGGGGGCATTGCCAATTCTGATGGTCACTTGGTTCGCCTTTCAAAGCTCAGAAATTGTTGATGTCCTGCCAGCCGCCAGACTGGTCCGAGGCAAGCGCCGCCGCGATCACGCGGTTGACCTCGTGCCCGTCCCGAAAGGTTGGCCAACGGTTTTCTTGTGTCTCGATCGCGGCCAGAAAATCGCGCGCTTCGATGATGATCTGATCCTGATAGCCGGTGCCATGCCCCGGTCCCTGACAGAAAGCCTCATAGTCGGGATGCGCCGGTCCGGTCAGGATCTTGGTGAACCCGCGCGTGGCATCCGGCCCCTCGGTGCGATAAAGCCAAAGCGCATTCTGATCTTCCTGATCAAAGCGAATTGCGCCTTTTGTGCCCGTGATTTCATAGGCATAGCCCATCTTGCGCCCGGTCGCGATGCGGCTGAAATACATCTGCCCCATTGCGCCGTTTCCAAAGCGGCACATCACTTGGCCATGGTCGTCATTCGTCACCTTGCCACCGGGGCGGGTTTTGTGAACCGTTTCAACCTCGGCCATGACGCGGCTGATTGGCCCCATAAGGGCCAGGGCTGCGTTGATCATATGCGGGGCCAGATCGCCCATCGTGCCATTGGCCATGCCAACTGTGCGCCAATTGGCAGGTGTCTCGGGATTGGCCAGAAAATCTTCGGTATGTTCACCACGAAACCATGTGATGTCGCCAATCGTCCCTTCTGCAATCAGGTGACGCGCAAACTGGCTGGCCGGCGTGCGGATATAATTGAACCCCACCATGTTCACGACCCCGGCCCGTTCCGCAGCGGCGGTCATCGCCGCGCTGTCTTCGATCGAAGCGCCAAGGGGTTTTTCGCAAAAAACCGGCTTTCCCAAGGCAAAGGCGGCTTCAGCCACATCGCGATGGGTTTCCTGCGGGGATGCAATCACAACCGCACCGACCGCGTCATCATTGACCAAAGCGCGCCAGTCATCCGTGCCACGTCGGAACCCATAGGCCTTGCGATACCGTTCAGCACTTTCCGGGGTTGTGGCGCAGACCATCTCTAGCCGCGGGCGCAGCCCCGTGTTGAACACCGCCCCAACAGACGACATGGCGACCGCGTGCGCCTTGCCCATGTAGCCGCCACCAAGGATTCCGATACCGATCTCGGTCATGCTTTGAAGCTCCATCATGAAATACGGTTTGCAACCGGTTGCAAATTTTGTATCGTAAGAATCAAATTCTCGCAAGCTGCATTCGGTGACACGCCGGAAAATCTCGAAGGGTTCGCGCCAACATGACGAAACAACCAGACACCATTCGCCTGACCACGGCCCAAGCCATCATTCGTTGGCTGTCAAACCAGTTCATCCAGATCGACGGGCAAGAAATGCGCCTGTGTGGCGGAGGGTTCGGGATCTTCGGCCACGGCAACGTGACTTGCCTGGGCGAGGCACTTTACAATGTGCGGGACGAACTGCCGCTTTATCGCGGTCAGAATGAACAAAGCATGGGATTCGCGGCAGCGGGCTATGCCAAGCAATGGCTGCGCCAGCGGTTCATGTTCTGCACGGCATCAGCCGGGCCGGGCACCGCAAACCTTCTGACCGCTGCGGGGCTGGCACATGCCAACCGCCTGCCCTTGCTGCTTTTGTGTGGCGACACATTCATCACACGCCTACCCGACCCGGTGTTGCAGCAAATGGAGAACTATGGCGACCCGACCCTTGGCGTGAATGACGCGTTCAAACCCGTTGTGCGGTATTGGGATCGCATCAGCCACCCGGCGCAGATCATCCAGTCGCTGCCAAATGCCATCGCCACCATGCTGGACCCGGCCGATTGTGGCCCCGCTTTCCTTGGTCTGCCGCAAGACGTGCAGGGCTGGACCTATGACTATCCAAAGGTATTCTTTGAGAAAAAGATGCATCGCATCCGTCGTCAGACCCCCGACTCAGACGAGGTTGCAGATGCGATTGCCCTTCTCAAAACAGCTAAGCGCCCGATGATCATTGCGGGCGGCGGCGTGCAGTATTCCGGCGCGGTCGATGAACTGACTGCTTTTGCTGAAGCCCACCAGATCCCTGTGGTTGAAACCATTGCGGGTCGGGCCAACATGCTGGCCACCCACCCGCTGAATATCGGCCCGATTGGCGTCACTGGATCAAACAGCGCCAATGCGATTGCTGAAAAGGCCGACGTGATCGTCGCTGTGGGCACGCGGTTGCAGGACTTTACCACCGGATCTTGGACGGCGTTTTCCAAGGACGCGCGCTTCATCTCGATCAACGCAGCCCGCCACGATGCAGGCAAGCATATGTCGCTGCCTGTTGTTGGCGACGCCAAACTGGCTTTGACCGCTCTCGGCGCGGCGCTGGACTTTCGGGCACCTGCCGACTGGGTTCAAACCGCACAGGACGAGCGCAAGACATGGGATGCCTATGTCGCCGACAACGTGTCTTATGGCAATCGCCCGAACTCCTATGCCCAAGCCATCGGCGCGGTGAACGAGTTGTGCGACCCCCGCGACCGTATCGTTGCTGCCGCAGGCGGCCTGCCTGCGGAGGTGACGGCCAACTGGCGCACACTTGATGTCGGCACCGTGGATGTGGAATTCGGCTTTTCCTGCATGGGCTACGAGATCGCCGGCGCCTGGGGCGCACGTATCGCGCAGGCCGAGCGCGAGCCGGACCAGGATGTCATCACCTTCTGCGGCGACGGCTCTTACATGATGCTGAACTCGGATATTTATTCCAGCGTGTTGAGCCGTAAGAAGTTGATTGTGATGCTGCTGGACAATGGCGGTTTCGCCGTCATCAACAAGCTGCAAAACAACACCGGGAATGAGAGCTTCAACAACCTGATCGCCGATTGCCCGACCGTGCCTGAACCCTTTGGCGTGGATTTCGTGGCCCACGCGACGTCAATGGGGGCCGAGGCCGAGAAAGTGTCGAACCTGTCTGAACTGGGCGACGCGTTCAAACGCGCCAAGGCATCGGACAAAACCTATGTGATCGTCATGAATGTGGACCCCTATGAAGGCTGGACCACCGAAGGTCACGCGTGGTGGGAGGTGGGCACCCCACACATCACCAACAGCGACCGGGTGCGCGAGGCGCATCAGGATTGGGAAAGCTCCCGCCCGAAACAGCGGAAGGGAGTGTAAGGCACATGCTCCTCGACGACATCAGACAGAACAAATTCGTGGTCTTTGGTCGCGCGGGTATGGACCTTTACGCGGACCCCGTCGGCACCAAATCGGAACATGCCGACATGTTTCATGCTGACCTTGGCGGCTCATCCGCCAATATCTGCGCCGGGCTGGTGAAGCTGGGGGCAAAGGCCGCTTTGGTTACGTCGGTATCCGATGACGCGGTGGGGCGGTTCTGTATCAATCGCTTGTGTCACTATGGTGTCGACACCCGTTATGTCCAGTCCGTGGGTGGCGAGGCGCGCACATCGCTTGCCGTCTATGAAAGTGTGCTGGAGGATTTTCAGAACGTGATCTATCGCAATGGGGCGGCTGATTTTCAGGTGCCTGATGCAGATGTCGACCAAGTTGACTACTCTGCCTTCGGTGCACTGATCACAGCAGGCACCGTGTTTGCCGCCGAGCCGTCCCGCAGTTCCACTTTCCGTGCCATCGACCATGCGCGTGCCGCCGGGTTGCCAGTGATTTTCGACATTGACTATCGCCCCTACAGTTGGCCATCCGCCGAAATTGCCGCTGATGTCCTGTCACGCGCTGGTGCAGTCAGCGACATGATCGTCGGCAATGATGAAGAGTTCGGTTTCATGGCGGGCGGCATCGAAAACGGTATGGAAAAGGCACGGGAACTCGCCGCCGAAGGCAAACTGATCATCTACAAGATGGGCCACAAAGGTGCGATCACACTTTGGCAGGGCAACGAAATTCATACCGGGATTTACCCGGTTACGGCCGTTAAACCCAACGGTGCAGGTGACAGTTTCATGGCAGGGCTTCTGGCCTCGATTGCCGATGGACACAGCTTGCACGATGCCGTTCTGCGCGGCTCGGCCTGTGCATCCATCGTGGTCAGCCAACCCGGCTGCGCCCCAGCGATGCCGACCACTTTCGAACTCGACGCCTTCCTTGCCCAACATCCCGGCGCAAGCGCTGCTTAAGCGCGCCGCCCCTGAAAAGGACCAAACCCATGCACATCGCCCCGTACGACAACAAGAACACACCCATCGTTGATGCAGATCACGATCTGGTGCCGCTGAATTATTTCAACATCGTCAAGCTGAAGAAGGGCGAGACGTTCGAATACCAGGTGCCCGGCTATGAAACCTGCGTCGTTCCCGCCACCGGAACGGTGGACGTAGAGGTGGAGGGGATGAGCTTCCCCGCTCTGGGAAACCGAACCGTTGACGTCTGGGATGGCGAACCCGAAGGCGTTTATGTCCCCGTTGGAGCGAAAGTGACAATCACCTGCGTGACGGACGAAACCGAAACCTTCATCGCCGGGGCGAAATACGACAAGGTGCTTGATCCGTTTGATGTGCGCGCGGATGAGCTTGACCTTGTGCAATACGGGTCGGACGACACGAAAACCCACCGCAAGATCAAGCATATCCTTGGACAGAAACACCACGACAAAGTGGGCCGTCTGCTGGTCAGCGAACTCTACACCGTCGGTCAGGGGGGCTGGTCCGGCTTCCCCTCGCACAAGCACGACACCGACCGCCTGCCCGACGAGACACGGCATGACGAGACCTATAATTTCCGCTTCCGCCCCAACTATGGCTCGGGCGTTCAGATGTTGCAGCGCGAAGACAACAAGCCGGGGGATGCTTATCATATCATGGACGGGTCCACGATTGTTCTGGACAAAGGCTATCACCCCTGCGCGGTGCTGCCCGGTTATGAAATGTATTATTTCACCATTCTGGGCGGTCTCAGCCAGCGGTCGCTGGTGCAGTATTTTCAACCAACACATGCAGGACAGATCGAAACCATCCCCGGCATCAAAGACATGATCGCGAAATTCAAATGACACTTGCAACGCTTGCTGATGTGCTTCAGCCCGCGCTGAAGCAAGGCTATGCCGTGGCTGGGCTGGTCACATTGGGCTGGGAAGATATGCGCGCCTATGTCGCCGCCGCCGAAGCCGAAGACGTTCCCGTGATCCTTCAGGCGGGTCCGTCCTGCCGCGCGCACACGCCCCTGCCGGTGCTGGGCAAGATGTTCCGTTATCTGGCGGAAGGTGCCAGCGTGCCCGTCGTGGCGCATCTGGATCACGGCTATACGATGGATGAATGCCGCGAAGCGATCGACAGTGGGTTCACATCGGTCATGTTCGATGGTTCGCGCAAGCCCATTGCGGACAATATAGCCGCGACCAGGGCGATCGTCGAACTTGCCCATGCCGCAGGCGTCTCCTGCGAAGGCGAGATTGGCTTCGTCGGATATTCCGGCGGCGAAGGGTCATCGGGCACAGACCCTGACGACGCAGCCCGTTTTGCGCGCGAGACCGGCGTGGACGCGATGGCGATCTCGGTTGGCAACGTCCATCTTCAACAGGACAAGGAAGGCGGGCTGGATATACCCCGCATCCGGGCAATCGAGGCCGTGACCAGCGTGCCGCTTGTCATCCATGGCGGCTCTGGCGTGCCGGTCGAACAAAGACGATTGCTGGCGACAGGTTCAAGTATCTGCAAATTCAACATCGGCACCGAGTTGCGCATGGCCTTCGGACACGCCCTGCGCAAGGCGGTGAACCGCGACACATCCCGCTTTGACCGGGTCTTGATCTTGAAAGAAACTCACGACCCCGTCATGGATGCCACGCGCCGGGTACTGCGCGCGTTCAAAGGAGAATGACATGTTGAACATCGGACTTCTGGGCTGTGGCCGTATCGGGCAGGTTCACGCCCGCTCGATCAGCCAGATCGACGGCGCGCGCGTCGCGGCTGTCTCGGACGCGTTCGCCGACCCCGCCCAAGCCTTGGCATCAAAGATTGGCGCACAGGTCATGGACAGTGACGCGCTGATCAACAGCAAGGATGTCGACGCCGTGGTGATCGGAACACCAACGGACACCCATTACGACCTGATCCACGCCGCCGCCCGCGCGGGCAAGGCGATCTTTTGTGAAAAACCCGTCGACATGTCCGCCGACCGCATCCGCGATTGTATCAAGGCAGTCGATGCGGCAGGCGTTTCCTTCATGACCGCATTCAACCGTCGCTTTGACCCCAATTTCGCCAACATACGATGCCGTATAGAGCAGGGAGAGATCGGGGACGTCGAGATCGTGACAATCATGTCGCGCGATCCGTCGCCGCCCCCCGTCAGCTATATTGAAAGTTCGGGTGGGCTGTTTCGGGACATGATGATCCATGACCTTGACATGGCGCGGTTTATTCTGGGCGAGGAACCGGTCAGCGTCTATGCCGTCGGTGCCGCCCTTGTTGATCCGGCCATTGGACGCGCGGGCGATGTTGATACCGCTGCTGTCACGCTGACCACGGCGTCCGGCAAAATCTGCCAGATTTCCAACTCCCGCCGGGCGACCTATGGCTATGACCAACGGCTGGAAGTGCATGGGTCCGCTGGAATGCTCCGCGCGGAGAATATACTGGAAACCACGGTTGAAGCCGCAAACGCTTCCGGGTTTCGCAAGGCACCCGCGCAGTATTTCTTCCTTGAGCGCTATGAAGCGGCGTATCGCAACGAAATGGTCCACTTTGTCGAAGCCGTTGCGTGCGGGGGTCTGGTTGCCCCGGACATCATGGACGGGCTACGCGCCCAGGTGCTTGCGGATGCAGCATCTATATCTCTTTCCACGGGGCAGCCAATCAGGGTCGACTGACCCTTCCGTGTCACCAATACGCGCGTTGGCAAGCAGATCGCGTCGGCCAACGCGGACATCGGTTATGGTGCCGTTGTTCGGGGTCTGCGCGCTCTAAATGGCTACAGGAGTGGTCCGATGCCGTTCAGCTTTTCAGCACTGCCATATTGTCCGCCTCCCAGCCGATCCAGACCGGATCGCTGCCGAGCGACTGGCCGGTCTCGGCATCAACATAGGCCTTGAGCACCGCATCGCCGTTCTCGCCCACAGCGATCTCCATCGTCATGCGAGATCCGAGGAAGGTTCTGCCCACCACGCGCCCCAGCACCGCATTGCCGGTCTGCGGGCGCTCGGTGTGGAAGTCGAGCTTCTCTAACCGCACTGAAGCGGTGATTGGCTGGCCCGCGTCCGGCAATCTGTCAGGCGCCTTGCCCATAAGGGTTGTTCCCTCCCAGTCCATCACCACCTTGTCGCCTTCGGTGCCACGCATCCGGCCTGACAGAAGGTTGGTCTCGCCGATGAACTCGGCCACGAACCGGCTGGCGGGCCGGAAATACAGCTCTTCCGGTGTGCCGTCCTGTTCCACCCGACCCTGGTTCATCACCACGATCCGGTCGGACATGGTCAATGCTTCTTCCTGATCGTGGGTCACGAAGAAGAAGGTCTTGTTGGTGCGCCGCTGGATCGATTTCAGCTCCTGCTGAACCTGTCCACGCAGCTTGGCATCCAACGCACCCAGCGGTTCGTCCAGCAACAGCAGTGCCGGATCGGGCGCCAGCGCGCGGGCCAGTGCCACCCGCTGGCGCTGACCCCCGGACAGTTGCACCGGATAGCGGTCGCCAAAGGCGTCAAGCTCCAGAAACGACATGATCTCGTCCGAGCGGCGCTTGATGTCCGCCTTGCCCATCCCTTTCAGCTCCAGCCCGAAGGAAATATTCTGCGCCACGGTCATATGTGGAAACAGCGCGTAATCCTGAAATACCATGTTCACATGGCGCTTCTCGGGCGGCTGGTCGGTCACGTCCTCGCCGTCAAGGATCACCCGGCCGGTGGTCGGACGTTCGAACCCGCCAAGGATGCGCAGCGTGGTGGACTTGCCGCAACCCGACGGGCCAAGAAAGGTCACGAACTCGCCCTGTGCGATGTCCAGTGTCAGGTTGTCCAGCGCGACGGTCTTGCCGAAATGCTTGGACAGTCCCTCGATGCGGACAAGTGGCGTCTGATCGGTCATGGTTCAGCTTTCCTTGTTCATGCGGCGGGTGAAACGCTCGGCCCAAATGCCGACGGCGGCGGTCAGGATCAGCGCAACAGTTGCGATGGCGTTGATCTCGGGGCTCATGCCCGAACGAAGTTTGGCAAAGATCAGCACCGGCAGCGTCGGTTCATACCCGCCCAGGAAGAACGATCGGACGAAATCGTCAAACGACAACAGCAGGCAGAAGATCGACGCGCCGAGAATGGCGGGCACCAGATAGGGCAAAGTGATCCGGATGAACGTGACCAGCGGGTCGGCACCAAGGTCGCGGGCGGCCTCGATCTGGCTTTTCGGCAGGGTCGACAGGCGTGCCATCACCACCAGCACCACGAAGGGCACGTTGTGCACCGCGTGCGCCCAGACGATCGCGCCCATGCCGGGCTCGATCCCCAGATAGCGGGCATAGATGCGAAACGCGATGGCCGAAATGATCCCCGGCACCAGCGCAGGCAGCACCGTCATTCCGAAAATCGCAGTGCGGCCAAGGAATTTTCGCCCCTCCAGCAACACGGCGATCCACGTGCCGACCATCACTGAAATCAGCGTCGACAGAACCGCGATGGCGATGGAATACCCAAAGGTCGACAAGACCTCGGCATCGGCAAAGACTCCCGTGTACCAATCCAATGTCCACGACCGGATCGGAAAGCCAATGAACTTCGAATCCTTGAACCCCATCATGATCATGAGGAACAGCGGCACGAAGACGTAAAGGACAAAGGCCCAATAGATGCAGCTCAGGAAGATCCGGTTGCCCCGGAACAGCTCTGGACGATCGTTCATTCCTGCTCTCCTTTACGCAGCGAATTCATCACTTTCTGGAACGTCGCCGTAATGACAAGCGCCGCCATGAACATGATCGTGGCAAAAGCGGCTCCGGTGGGCCATTCGTCACCGGCCACATGGAAAAAGCCCGCGATGGTTTCGGCAAACACCGTGGTGGACGGCCCGCCCAGAAGAACCGGCGTCGCATAGAAACCGGTGGAGATAAGGAACACCAGCGTGCAGCCTGACGAGATACCTTCTATGGTCAGCGGAAGCGACACCCGGCGGAACCGTGTCCATGCCCCGGCGCCCAGATCGGCTGCGGCCTCGTTCATGCTTTGCGGCAATTTCTCAAGCGCCGAATACAGCGGCAACAGCATGTAAAGCGCAGTCAGATAGACAATGCCGACCCCCATCGAAAAGCTCGTGTACATGAAGGGTATGGGTCGGTCGATCAGACCCATCCATTTCAAAACAAGGTTCACCGCGCCCGTGTTGCCCAACAGGATCATGATGGCATAGGTGCGCACAATCTCACCCACCCAGAACGGGATCAGCAGAAGCAGCAGAAACAACATCTGGTTCTTGCGGCTGACATGGCGGGCAAGAAAATAGGCCACCGGATATGTGATGATCAGCGTGCAGAAGGTGAACACCCCGGCAAAGGCCAGTGTCCGAAAGAACGGCATCCAGAAGATACTATCCCCGAAAAAGCGGGCATAATTGTCCAGGGTGAAATTCTGTTCGACCCCCGGTGCGACCGGATAGGCATCGGTCAGCGACACCCGAACCATCTGCAACATCGGCCCGAGGTGTTGGGTCAGCACCCACAGGACCGGAAAGGCGGCAAGGATCAGGAACTGGCGGCGCGGCGAGGCCGTCGCCAGACGCATCAACGTGTGATACGGGCCCCATCCGACCAGGCGGCCCCAGAATGTGCGGTCGGAAGCGTCATGTGCCTCGGCGCGCTTGCCCCGCTGCGAGGATGCGTCATAGGTCATTCAATGGTCTTTCGGAAGGTCAGGGCCCCTGCCCCGCACCGGGCGGGACAGGAACAGGTTTCCTAACATGGTATCAGGCGGCCTTGATCGCCTCGACCGCCGGGTCAACAAGCCCGTATTTCATCTCGTTCGCTTCGGCACGGAAGAATTGCAGGTTCGCCAACTGCTCTTCCGGGAACGAGGTCGACTTCTTCTCGAGATCGCTCAGATATTGCGAGGCATCCTTGTATGTCGAAATGAAGCCCGATGCCTTGGTCATCGCCGCACCGATTTCGGGCGAGGCAAGGATCGCGTCAAGGAAGGTATAGGCGTTGTCCACATTGGGCGCGTTGTTGGCGATATTATAGGTATAGACAAAGCCATATGACCCTTCGCGCGGGATCGTCATTGCCAGCGGGAAGCCATCATTGATCAACGCTGCTGCCGGGCCGTTCCACGAATGACCCAACGCGATGTCCTGGTTGACCATCATCTGCTGGAACTCGGCCCCGCCGTCGTAATATTTGCGCACCAAAGGCTTCTTCTCGATCAGGAACTGCTTGGCCTCCTCGACGATCTGTGCGGCCTTCTCGGGGTCATCCATATATTCGACCATATTGCCGTCATACCCCTTCATCAGCATCACGATCGACATCATGTCCTGAATGATATAGGCCGTCTGACCGCTGTATTTCTCGCTGAACAAAGTGTCCCAAGTCAGCGCTTCTTCCTCGCTCACCAACTCGGTGTTGTAGGACAGGACTTCCATTCCAGACAGGATCGGCGCACCCCATTTGTTGCCGTTGATCGTCGACCAATCGCTTTCCGAGAAGGTCGGGTTGATCTTGCCCCAGTTGGTCAGCCGGTCAGTGTCAAGCGGCGCCAGAAGGTCGCTGTCGATGAATTGCAGGAACCGGTGGCCGGCGACGGTCATGATGTCGACCGTCGGGTTCGGCTGTTCGGCGGCCAGCAGGTTGAACTGTTTGCCCTGATCATCCACCAGACGCACATTCACCTTGATACCGGTTTCGGCCTCGAACTGCTCCTTGAACGCTTCGGGCACGAAATCGTTATAGGTCCAGATGTTCACCTCGCCACCCGACTGGGCCGCAGCGCGACGCAGATAGAAGGGCGATGCCAGCGCAGCCCCGGTGGTGGCGGCGGTGCCAAGAAAACGGCGGCGGCTATAAAGCAGTTTTGACATATCAGGTCTCCTTGTTGGTTCAGTGGTCTTCTTCTTGGTTATTATCTTGTCGTCGTTCAGGCGCTGGCGGGGTGACGCAACAACCCTGTCTTTGCGGCCTGTTTCAGATCATCAAGGTCATAGCGGCCAAGGTCCAGCGCTTTCAGGATCTCGTTCTCTCCTTCGAAATCCCGACCATACATGGCCGAAAAAATCCGGATGCCAGCCTCGTGCAGCGGTGCGGGGTGGCCGGTCAGCCGCCCCAGCGCCGCGGTCAGGACCAACCCATAGGGCACATCCTCGGTCACGTAACGGCTGTCAGCCGTGTCTGGGCCGACACCTCCGTTTCCCTGCGCGTGCATCTGCTGGTTCATCTCGGAAATCGAGGCGACGGGCACGTGGAAGGACAGGTGGAAATGTTCAAAGATCGTCTTGACTTCCAGCCCCAGCGCCTTCGCGATGTCCAGTCGCTCACGGTCCAGCTCTTCCAGCAAACGACCCACTTTGGGGGTGACGTTCTGGCCCTGCGACCATGTCTCGCCGCGTTCCATTCGGGTGATGTTGCCCAAGGCAATCCCCATGTGGTTTTGCGGGTTCAGGTTGGACAGCGAGATCGCCAACAACCCACTACGTGGCTGGAACCGGTCGCCGAACAGGGTCTGGCACAGGCTCAACGCTTCTTGGGATCGGTTATCCGGCACGGTGCAAAGATCAACACGGCTGCGCACGGTGTTCACCTTCACCTCGGTGCCCGATTGCCGCCGTCCGGTGCAGATTGTGGTGCCCCAAGCGGTGATTGGAACATGCACGGCACGCGCGGCCAGAAGCTGCGACAGATAAACCGCCCCCAGCGAGGCATGGGACGAAATGATAACATGATGCCGCGGTTCGATATGCGGGGCCAGCGCGTCCAACACCGTTTTGTGGCCGTAACCCGGAAGCGCGATGATCAACACGTCATTGTCGCGAGCCAGCATCGCTGCACTGTCGGCAATGCGGGGCGTCAGCGTTGTCTCGACCGCGCCAACCGCTTTCAGCGCAGCACCGTTCGCCAAGTCCGCCGTGCCCTTGCCCGATGGCGACCACAGCATCGGATCGTGGCCAGCCTTATGCAACAGCGCCGCCGTCCCGAACGCAATCGAGCCTGCGCCCGCCAATCCAACCGATTTGCCCACGTCTCCTCCCATCGTATTTGCCAAACCTTTCATCGCGACGCTGATCTTCGCCCTACGCTGCGTCTTCCGGCACCCGCACCGGATCGCCCAGAACATGCATCAGCCGGTTGGCCCAGCCAAACAGCGCGGCGGACAGGGTCAGATCCAGCATCTCGGTCTCGTCCAACCCGGCAGCCTTCAGCGCGTCCATATGCTCCGGCCCCGCATTTGACGGTGCTTCGGACAGCGCCACCGCAAAATCAAAGATCGCCCGGTCGCGTGGTCCTAGGTCTGCCTTCGCGCCGTCGCGGAACAGTCTGTCCGTCGCCTCGGTCGATTTCTCTAGCTGCGCATGGCGCGCGGCATGGACAGCGGCGCAATAGATGCAATGGTTGACCATCGAGGCTCCCAGCGCGCCCAGTTCCCGCTCTGCCCGGCTCATCCCGCCCCTGTCATACATAATGGCATTAAACAGCGGCGAACGCACCTTCAGGCTTTCGACGTCATGCGCAAGGGTCAGAACATATTCCGACACCTTGGTATTCGACGGCGTGACCTGCAACGCATCCAACTGCGCGTCGGTCGCTTCAGACAGGTTCACCGGGGTCACGCGCGGCTGCCAATGCGGCACATTGCGGGTGAATTTCGTGATCACCTTACTCATGCGAACATCCCCTTCATCAGACGCAGCCCGGCAATCAGCCGAATCTGATAGGCCAGAAATGCGTTCAGTTCCGCCAACCGAACGATGTCGGCATCCGCCACACCTGTCGCTTGCAGACCCGAGATGTCAGTCGCCAAGACATTGCGCGTATCCACCGCCACCTTGTCCATGAAATCCACGACCTCAGCCAAGCCGTGTGCAGCCCCGTCATTGGCCGGATCGGCCAGATCGGCAAACGCGCCGGCTCCTTCGACATAGCACGCGGCAAGGTCGGTTTCTGCATTCAGCGCCACAATCCGCGCCGCCAGAGCCGCCCGCAATTCATGCGACCACGGGCCTTTGTCCTTGGGGCGCAGTACCGCTTCTTCCGCGGCCTGCGTCATCTCGAAGATATTCGCGCGGCCCTCGACGGCAGCCCCCACTGCGGCATCCGTCATGACACCTGCGAATCTCAAAGCGGTCGTCTCGAACGCCATCAGGCCACTTTTCCTTTCTTGTCGTCCGTCACCAGTTCGGAGGGCACCCATTCGCTGCCATCCAGTTCCGGCTTGTCGTAATCCAGCATCGCCTGCCAATGCGCGTCTATATCCTCGGCATACAGTCTCGCCGCGATCTCGCGCACCATCCAATTGGCACCTTCCGAGATCCCGGGAATATCGCCCGACACCTTGCCCAGGCTGGCCGAGGCGCCGTAGTTGAAGCAATAGACATTGGACAGCCACGGCGCGGTGCCCGGCACCTTTTCGCGGAAGGTGAAATCGTCATTCAAATAGGGGAACCGTCCCAAATCGCGTGAGTGCTCGTCCGCTGGTGGTGCGTAAACATCCTGCCACAGCAGAATATCGCTGGCCGCATCGCCGAACTCGGTTCGTGACAGCGGGTCGATCGTGAAGCCGGTGCCAAGGATAACGAAATCCGCCTCATAAGCCGTGCCATCGGCGAAACCCACTTTGACCGCGCCGTTCTTTTCGACCGTCGTTTGCACCGCTTTGCCGAAATGGAAATAGGCATTCGGATGACGGCTGACCCGGTTGGTGGACCCGTGCGGCGGTGGCGTTTGAGTGGCAAAGGAATACTGCATGAAGCGCCAGCGCCATTCATCGGGCAGGCGGGCATATCCGGCGGTGAACCCGAACGAGCCGATCCCCATCATCTTGTTGATCGTCGGCATTTCAGCGCGGCGGATCAGGTGGCGCACTTCGGCCGCGCCATGTTCCAGCGCCTCGGCGGCATTGTCCACGGCGGACGCCCCCACGCCCACCACCGCCACGCGCTTGCCTTTCAGCGTGGCAAAGTCGATCTTGTCGGCACTATGCGCCCAATACTTGCGGTCCAGACCCTGCACGAAGCCCGGAATGTTCGGTTGCCCCGTGCCATCGCGCCCGGTGGCAAAAACCAGTTTGCGGCACAGGATTGATTCTTCCCTGGCCCCCGAAAGATGCAGCCGCAACAAATCCCCCTCAGGTTCGACCAGATCGACGGCCACGTTGTTCTCGGTCGGGATGTCCAACACCTGCCGATACCATTGCAGGTATTCCATCCACATCGGGCGTGGGATTTTGTCCAACGCGTCCCATCCCTCCGTGCCAAACTGCGCGCGGAACCACGCCTGAAAGCTCAGCGCGCCATGGCCGAAGGCCGGGCCGGTCAGTTCCTTGGGCGAGCGTAACGTCTCCATCCGCGCATAGGTCAGCCACGGGCCTTCCAGCCCCTCGGGGCTACGGTCCAGCACCCGCATGTTATGAATGCCACCGGTTTTCAGCGCCAGCCACGCCACCATGCCGCACATGCCTCCGCCAATGATCACCACATCGCTCACGCCTTCACGCGCAGGCACCCAATCCTTGCCGGGCCAGCACAAAAACTTCAGATCCTCATGCAACCGCGCCTCAAGCCTTGGCAAACCTTGGTCGTCGATGGGTGAAGCGGGATCGCGTGTCATGTCGTCTTTCCTTCAAGTGTGAACTTCTGCCCTGATCAGAACAGTCAGGTTTGGCACTGTCGATGTCACGAGGCAAGCGTATCCTTGGCGAAATCCTGTGCTTTGAACCGGGCGGTGCTGGTATCGACGCGATACTGTGCCGTATAATCTTGGGCGATCCGCGCCAGATCGTCCACCGCATCAATGATTAAATCTGCCTTCGCGTCCGTCATCAAGGCAGAAAGGTTCAGCCGCACCCAGCCGGGTTTGGCGGTTTCCTGACCCAATTCCAACGCCGCCATAGTGGCATCGGAATCGGACTTGCCAAGACCCAGCAAACGGTGGCCATAAGGCCCGGCGCAGGCGCAACCGCCACGCGCCTGAACGCCTGTCAGATCGCTGAGCAACCGGGTGAAAAACTGGTGGTGGACCTGCGCGCCGTGGCCGTCCCGTATCCGGAACGAAAAAATTGGCAGCGCATCGGCTTCGGGTGTGCCCAGTATCTGGATACGATCATTGGCCGCCCAGACCTTCAAGGCACGCGCCCTGAGCGCCGCTTGCCGTTTATCCAACCAATCCTGCCCCAACGCTTCTTTCACCAGCATCGCCAATGCGGCGCGAATGTCGCCGGTCACATTGGGCGTGCCGCCCTCTTCGCGCGCGGCAAGGTTTTCGGAATACACATGCCCCCAAGGCGACACGAAACTGACCGTGCCGCCGCCAGGAAGGGTCGGCGTGGCACGACACGCGATCGCGTCACGGATCACGGCAATACCGCTGGACCCCGGACCGCCGGGAAACTTGTGCACGGAAAAAACGATGGCATCCTTCTGCGCGTCGCTGCCCTGTTTCATATCCATTTCGCAATATGGGCCGGCGCAGCCGTAATCCCAGATCGCCAGCGCACCATGGGCGCGCAGCATTCGCGTTACGGTATCCACATCCGTCAGAATGCCGGTGACGTTGGACGCTGCTGAAAAGGTGCCGACAATCCGCGCAGCACCCTTGGCCGCCCATAATGCACGGGCCAAATCGTTCATATCGACACCGCCACCCGGTGCTTCTGCAATCTCGATCACCTCTGCCCCGGTTTCGCGCCACGGCAGAATGTTGGAATGGTGTTCATACGGGCCGGTCAGAACCACCACGCGCTGTCCGTCCCTCACCAATCTGGTCAGATCCAGCAGACCGACGATCCGGTTGATCCCGGCGGTCGAACCTGCGCCGGTAAACACCACGCTCATCCCCTGCCCCGCGCCGGTCAGGCGGGCAATCTCGGTCCGCGCAGCCTCGCGCAGTTTGGTCATGTATTCACCACAGAACGACGCCTGTGTGTGGGTGTTGGCATAATAGGGCAGCACTCGGTCACGGATGAAATCCTCGACTTGTGCCAGCGCCCGGCCCGAAGCCACGTAATCGGCATAAATTAGCGGCTTTGGACCGAACGGCCCGTCTATCTGCACATCCTCACCGATCAGCCCCTTGCGGATCTGGTCGTGAATATCGGAACCTGTCAGCGTAGCCTTGAAATCGTCGAGAGCCGTCATGTTATCTCCTGATTTGATGCAAGCATTGTGACGCAATATCAACAAATTTATTCACAGTTTTTAGCCGTTGTATTTCATTTTTTGGGTCATATAATCGGTATATGGCAGATAAATTCGATCAATTTGATTACCGCATCCTGGAAGAACTTCAGCGTGACTCGGCACAGTCCCAACGGGCGCTTGCCGACAAGGTTGGCCTGTCGCAAAACGCTTGCTGGCGACGGCTCAAGACGTTGGAGGCGAAGGGGGCTATCCGCAACCGAACCGTGGTCATCAACCGCGAGAAACTGGGCGGTGGCTTCGTCGTGTTTTCGCTGATCAAAACGCGGCATCATTCGTCGGATTGGCTGCGCCAGTTCCGCAATCATGTCTCGGCAATCCCCGAGGTGATCGACTTCTTCCGCATCGGCGGTGAATATGATTATCTTCTAAAGATTGTTGTCAACAACATGGCCGGGTATGACGAAGTCTATAAGCGCCTGATCGGCAATATCGAGCTTGAGACCGTCACGTCCTATTTCGCGATGGAGGCGATCGAGGAGCAGCGCCCCATCCCGCTCAGATAGCCTCCGGCCCTACCGCCAGTTCAACACCACCTTGCCCGACAAGCCGGATTTCATCGCAGCGAACCCCTCTTTGAACTCGTCCACCTTCATCCGGTGTGTGATCACGCGGCTCACATCCAGCCCGTTTTGTAACATGGCGATCATCTTATACCAGGTCTCAAACATCTCGCGCCCATAGACGCCCTTGATGGTGATCGCCTTGAATACGATGCGCGACCAGTCAACCGGAGACTTGCCGGGCGGAATGCCCAGAAGCGCGATCTTGCCGCCCATGATCAGACCTTCTACCATCTGATCCAGCGCCTGCTGACTGCCCGACATTTCCAAGCCGACATCAAAACCCTGCTTCATCCCCAACTCGCGGATCACATCGCGCAGGTCTTCTGTTGTCACATCGACCGTTCGGATGTTGTGGCAGACATGTTCGGCCAGCTTCAGGCGATCCGGATTGATATCGGTGATCACCACATGCCGCGCCCCGGCATGACGCGCGACTGCTGCGGCCATGATGCCAATCGGCCCGGCCCCGGTGATCAACACATCCTCGCCCAGCAGATCGAAACTCAGCGCCGTGTGCACCGCGTTTCCCAACGGATCAAGGATCGCACCAATCTCGTCCGGAATATCATCCGGCAACGGCACCACATTGAACGCGGGCAGGCGCAGATATTCCGCAAACGCCCCCTGCACATTCACGCCAATGCCCCGCGTTCCGGGGTCCAGATGGAACTTGCCCGACCGGCTCTGGCGGCTTTCCGTGCCGACCACATGGCCTTCGCCCGAACACCTTTGACCGATCTCAAGCCCGGTGACATTGCGGCCAAGCTCGACGATCTCGCCGGCAAATTCGTGACCCGTTATCATCGGCACCGGCACCGTGGCCTGCGCCCAGTCGTCCCAGTTCCAGATGTGAATATCGGTGCCGCAGATACCCGTGGCATTGATGCGGATCAGCACATCATCCGGCCCGATCTCGGGCACCGGAGCGCGCACCATCCACAACCCTTCTTCGGGCTTGGATTTTTCCAGGGCTTTCATCGTGTTCGGCAGGCTCATTCGATCACTCCCAGGTTGCGACCCACTTTGCCAAACGCGGCCAGCGCGCGGTCAAGCTGTTCGGTGGTCAATGCTGCGCTCATCTGGGTGCGGATGCGGGCCTTGCCATGCGGCACCACCGGGAAGAAAAAACCCGAGACATAGACACCTTGGTCAAACAACCCGGCGGCCATCTTCTGCGCCAGCGGGGCCTCGCCCAGCATCACCGGAATGATCGGATGTTCGCCCTCCAGCAGGTTGAAACCCAGCTTGCTCAGCCCGTCCCGCCAATAGCGCGCGTTCGCGAAAAGTCGCGCCCGCAGATCGGCACCCGCTTCGACCAGACGGATCGCCTCCAGACCTGCCGCGACAATCGACGGCGGCAAGGCGTTCGAGAATAGGTAAGGCCGCGCGCGTTGACGCAACAGGTCGATCACCGGTTGCGGTCCGGCGATGTAACCGCCAAGCGCCCCGCCCAGTGCCTTGCCCAATGTGCCGGTCAGAATATCAACATCGATTCCGAAATGATCCGGCGTCCCTGCGCCCTTCGGTCCCATGAAACCGGTGGCGTGGCAGTCATCCACCATCACAACCGCGTCATATTCCTTTGCCAACCGGGTGATCTCCGGCAGGTTGGCCAGATAGCCATCCATCGAGAACACGCCGTCGGTGGCGATCATCACATGGCGCGCACCGCCTTCGCGCGCCTCTTTCAGCTTCGCCTCAAGATCGCCCATGTCGTTGTTGGCATAGCGAAAGCGTCGCGCCTTGCACAGCCGGATCCCGTCAATGATCGAGGCATGGTTCAGCGCATCCGAGACAATCGCGTCCTCCGGCCCCAGCAGCGGTTCAAACAACCCGCCGTTTGCGTCGAAACAGGCCGCGAACAGAATCGAGTCGTCCTTGCCCAAAAACGCCGCCAGCTTCTGTTCCAGCTCGCGGTGCAGGTCCTGCGTGCCACAAATGAACCGGACCGAGGCCATGCCAAAGCCCTTGTCCTCCATCACATCCCGCGCAGCCCGGATCAGGTCCGGGTGGTCGGCCAGCCCCAGATAGTTGTTGGCGCACAGGTTGATCACCTCGCGATTCCCCACAGTGATCTCGGCCCCCTGCGGCGAGGTGATCAGGCGCTCGCGTTTCATCAAGCCATCAGCCTCGATCCCGGCAAGCGTGGTTTTCAGATCTGCGATGAAACGGTCGGACATGAGACGACTCCTGTGATTTGCCTGATCTGGATACGATAGCGGATATTATTCCGCAATATAGGACTACTCTTTGTGAATACGCTCTGCGACTGGCTACATACCCTTGACGACAAGAAACGCCCGTGCCTGCCCCTCTGCCTTTAGCCGATGCGGCACATCGGCCGCATATCGCGCAGTTTCACCCGTATTCAACCGATCGGACGCATGCCCGCTGGTCACAGTCAGAACCCCTTCAATCACCGTCAGGTTCTCTTTCGTGCCGCAGGCATGTGGGGCAGAGTCGAGCATACCCCCATCGGCAAAGCGCAGCTCATACACCTCGTGGCGGCCCGCATCTTCGGGCGGGGACAGGATGCGGATCGTGCAGCCGTCACCATGGTTCTCGATGGTCGGCACTTCTTCGGCGCGCAGCAGCTCGATCCGGCTGCCCGCCTGGTCTTCCAACAGCCCCGCGAAATCCACCTGCAAGGTGCGGGTCAGGTTCCAGAGCGTCGACACCGTGGGCGAGCTTTCGCCCCGTTCGATCTGGCTGACCATGCTGCGCGACACGCCCGACAGCTTGGCCACCGCGTCCAGCGACAACCCCTGCGCTTGCCGCGCCTGCTTCAGGCGGGCGGAAAGACGAGAGAGGATCGAGTCTGGTTTTTCCATGTTCGGAGGGTAAGGCTGACTCGGATGGCCTTCCAGTGAAAAATTTGGTCATCAGACCGGTGCGCGGGCGTTCGTCACACATCCACCCTGGTTGCAATCGATCTGAATGCAAATGGGTTTTTTGATTTTGCATTTGACAGCGACGGCCCGCCAAACGGTCGAACGCCCGGGCAACAAACCGCGACGCGTGTTGGAAGGAAGGCCGCGCCCGAGGTTGCATTGATTCAGAAAAGACTGGTGTGCGGTATCAACTGACGTTCCCGGAGTGCTTTTCAATGTCGGTTTTCAGCTTCCTTGCTTCAAAACAGTAAACGGCACACTGTTTGGCGATGGACCCTCATAGCTGTGACAAGACACGCTGAGCCGCACGTCGGGAAAGTTAAGCGTCATGGACTATGCAGGAAGAACATCCACTCACGATGCGCACGGAAACCGGTTGGCAGCCATTAAAGTGAGGCTTGAGACACAGGGCATCAAGGAAGTGCGCTCTCTCTGCCGTTTGAAGCAGAACGGTTCGATGGCGCGTTCATGGTACATGTTGGGATGAACATCCAGGACAAGCAGACCCTGATGCGGGCGTGCGCGTGTTCTCAATCCCGGAGCGAAATTGGGCATCTCTGACATCATGAAGACCAATGATGAAAAGCTGATTTACCCCGTCCCTTGGGCAACCACGCCTGAGACAAGCTGGTTGGCTGACCCAGAACACTACCGAGCGCCGTTTGAAGGCAATGGATTTACCCTAGCAAAAGAAAACAATAGCCGTGAGTTTGCCATGGAGTTTTTCGGAAAAATGAAGGCAGCAAGCGAAGCCGCAAATGGCCTTCCGCCTTTGGGCTTGCACGTTCTCATGCAGCAATCGAGCGTAAAATGGTCCCGAACATGGTTGCGAAGTTCGCTGCAAATCGAATTTCGCACATCAAGATGATTGCGGTAAAAGGCAAATGAATTCGACAGTCCAGGCGCGCTATTTGCTGGTGATTGACGTGATCGTTTTGAAGAACGGCGCAATTGCCGACATTCGCCGCACCTATGGCAGTCGAAATGGGCGGGCCGCCCCCGGCGTTGGTCGCGGCGGTGACAGCGGCCCAGATATTCAGACGTATTCGACCGTTGTCATCATCCCGGCCGCCATGTGGTACATATTGTGGCAATGCAGCGGCCATTCACCAGGGTTGTTGGCATCAAAAGCGATCGTGACGCTTTCCATCGCCGGGACCAGCACGGTGTCGCGCATCGCCCCGGACAATCTGGCGCGCCCCAGGCCGACAACCTGAAAATGATGGCCGTGCAAATGCATGGGGTGTGACATCATCGTCTGGTTACGCATTGTGATTTCAACCCGCTGACCGGCGACAACCTCGACCGGATCGCGATCCGCGAATGACTTGCCGGAAATGCCCCAAGTGTAACTGCTCATGTCGCCGGTCAGATCAATGGTCAAGGCGGCGTCCGCGGATTTTGGCTTCAGGCCGTCTGTTGCAAGCAACTGGCGTTCAAGATCAAGCAGAACGGGCGGAGCGGTCACATCGGCTGTATCGGAAATGCGGTCGATCTTTGCGGACGCCGACGCCAGAACGATGCCGGTGCGATCCTTGCCGCCTTCAAGTTGGGCAAGGATCGGGTAAGCACCGCCATTTGCAGGAATCGAGACGTCGATATCCAGCCGTTGCGCCATTGCGATTTCAAACCGGGTGCCGCCAATCGGTGAAATATCCATGCCGTCGACCGCCACAAGCCGCCCGGGCAAGTTGCCGGTGTCGATCCAGAAATTGCTGGACGAGCCAGCGTTGATGATCCTCAACCGGACCTGACTGTTCTTCTCGACCTGCACGATCTCGGGATCGGACAGATCGCGGTCGTTCGCGAGAAAGGCGTCGAACCCGACATCGTTCAGATCCATCGGCATCCCGGCCATGGTCATTCCGCTGCCATCCATCCCTTGCATGTTACCCATGTCCATATTGCTATGGTCCATCCCGGCCATGCTGCCATTCCCGCCGCGGACCATTCCCATATTCATCGCAGCTGCACCGGACCCGATCAAAGCCATTGGTTCCGCTTTCAGTCCTGCCAGAATTTCCTCGGGCGCGGTAAAGCTGAAATCATGCAGCAAGATAGTTACCGCTTGTCGGTCGGCCGACGCATCTTCTGCCGTCTCCACAATCAAGGGGGCGGCCAGAAGCTGTGCCTCCTGCAAGCCAAAATGCGAGTGCATCCAGTGGGTGCCGGGCCTTTTCAGATCGAAAAGGTAGTCGTGCATGCCGCCTGTCGCGATGGGCACCTGAGAAACGTTGCTTCCGTCAAAGGCGACCGGTGGCGTCAGACCGTGCCAGTGAATGACGGTCGGATCAGCAAGCGTATTCAAGACCCGCACATCAAAAGGTGCTCCGACAGGTAGAACCAGTCCGGTTTCCCCAGCGTCGTTCGTGATGCCATAGACAGTCGCGGCCCGCCCCCGAATGTCCAGCGTGCGGGTGCCGACGGTCAGAGTGTGTTGCGGGGTGCTCTGGGCAGAACTGCGCATCGGCAACGCCAATGTTCCACCAAGGGCGGCAGCCCCTTTCAGAAGCGTTCGTCGGGAAATATGCACCACTCGTTTTATCCTTGTCAGAAGATTTCTGTCGGCAAGATGACCAAGGCATGCGCCCAAGACGATCAGGGCCAGACCTCGCCTATAAATCCATCCTTGTTTCGATTCGTCATCCGGCGCAACAACTGAGCTTGGCCACGTCCACCTCGAAGCTCTGAGCGGCAAGTTTCAGCCCCTCTACGGTGGTCAGATAGGGAAAGATCGTGCCGCCCAATGCCCGGGCCGTCATGCCGAACTTCATCGCCATGACCAGTGTCTGGATAGTGTCCGATCCTTCGGGTGCAATAATCTGGCCACCCAGCAACCTGTCAGTTTTCCTGTCCGCCACCAGCTTGATCAAACCACGCGTATCACGGGCGGCCAGTGCGCGCGGCACCTGGTCCAGCGGCACGATAGAGGTCTTGACCTCGAACCCGGCATCCCGCGCCTGTTGCTCGCTCAGACCGACCCCGGCAACCTGCGGGTCACAGAACACGACCCAGGGCATGACGGAGTTGTCATATCGCCTGTCCTCGTTCAGAACCGCGTTGCGCGCGGCCAGCTTGGCCCCATAAGCTGCCATGTAAACAAACTGGTCGCGGTCGGTCACGTCGCCCGCCGCATAGATGCCGGGCACTGTGGTTTGCATGTCGTCGCCGATGACGATGGACCCGCGTGCGTCGGTCTCCACGCCGATCTCTTCCAGACCCATACCGTCGGTATTGGCGCGCCTGCCAGCGGTCGAGACAAGACGATCCGCTGTCACTTCGACAGGTTCGCCGCTCTGCATGACCCGCAAGGTCACGCCCGCTGCATCACGGCGCACGCTCTGATAGCTTAGTCCTGACAGCAGGGTGATTCCCTCGGCGGCAAAAGCGTCCGCCAATTCCGCAGACACTTCCGGTTCGGCACCGGGCAGCAAATGTGACCGTGTTACCAGCGTGACCTTCACACCCATTCTGCTCATCATCTGCGCAAGTTCCGCGCCGATGTAGCCCGCCCCGATAAAAATTAGGCTTTCCGGCAGGGTTTCAAGCTCCAGCAGGCTGGTGCTGTCGAGCACGCCGATATCCTCGATCCCGTCAATCGTCGGCAGAACCGGATGACCTCCGGTCGCGATGATCAGTTTCGGTGCGGTTAGAATGCGACCGCCGACGATAGCGCCACCCTCGGTCAACCGCGCCGGACCGGTGTCGATATAATCCACACCCGCGTGTTCCGGCAGTAAGTCGGCGTATTTCTTCTGGCGCAGACTCGCCACCAGATCTTCCTTGGACTGGATCAGCGTAGGCCAGTCATCGACTTGGGCGTGACCCGACAGGCCGGGAAACCGCTTCGCCGCATGTGCGCCATGGATCGCTTCCGCCGCGCGGATCATCGCCTTGGACGGCACGCATCCGACGTTCACGCAAGTGCCACCGATGGTGCCATGCCCGACCAGCGCGACCCGCTTTCCCGCGTCCGCCGCCGTGATCGACGCGGAAAAGCCCGCCGATCCGGCCCCGATGACGATCAGGTCGTAACCGTCGTGTCCGTCGGCGTTCTTGTCGATATCTTTCATTTCAGCAAATCTCCTGCCGGTTTCGTTCGGTTGAGAAAAAAGGCGTATGCGCCGACAGCCAATACCGCGCCGACGGTGATGCGTAGGGCAAAGCGGAAGTCGATCCAGATGATGATCGCGGACAGCGCAGCGGCAATCAAAGTCGCCCAGAGTTTTGGGCTTGGTCCAAATTGCCCTGCCCGCAGCCAAAGCCCCTGCGCTACGACGGCGAGGCAGAAGAACAATAGCGGGAACAGTGCATAGTCCAGCCAGCCGGTGAGGGCAGACAGGCCGACACCTGCGACGACAATGACCAGAAGAGGGGTGAAGCAGCACACGGCGGCAAAAATCGTGCCGCCCAGCCCCCATTTCAGCAAACGGTCGGGGTTTTTATCGGTTTGTGTCAAAAGGCGTTCTTTCGTTCTGTGCGATTTCGGCGTGAGAAGTTGCAGCCCGGCACTTTGTCACGACGCAGGGTCGGGCAGCAGTTCGGCGGGATAGCCATTCGCCGTCACGGCCTCGATGATGCTTTCAACAGTGGCTTTGGTATCGTCGAAGGTGACGCTGTAGACGCCACGATCATCCTCGGGGCCTTCCACGAAATCGTTGATCTGGACCGATGGAACACCACGCAAGGAACTGGCGACAATGAAAGAGCATGAAGGACAGGTCAGCTCGCTGACGGCGATCTCGACTGTGCGCTCCTCTGCGAGGGCTGTCGAACCAAACGCGGCCACGACCAGTGCCGTTGATAGAATGATGCGTTTCATGATTTTGATCCTTGCTCAGAATGTCAGGATGAAGGGCGTGAGGTAGGGAAAGATCATCGCCACAAAGACGAGTGCAGCCGCAACCCAAAGGGTTGCACGCATGGCTTTGCGGGTGATCGGGCGGGCGCAGGTTCCGTCCGCGCAGGCTCCTGTGGTCACAGGCTTATAGGCCTTGTAAAACCCATATCCAAGGAACGCGGAACTAAGCGCGAAAGTATACCACTTATACGCATAAAGCGCACCAAGCTGCGCGATGAAAACACCGGTCACACCGAAGCTTACCAGCACCAGCGGCAGAATGCAGCACGAGGTCATCGCCAACGCGCCAAGAACACCGACGCCGGTCGCGCCCCACCCTGTCGCCGCATCATCGCCAATCTGGCGTGTCTGGTCGGGTGTCTGTGTCGTGACGCTCTGTCCCATAGTATCGCCCTTGTTCTGTTACCTCCTCCGTTGTAAGGTCTGTAGTTGATACAGGCTCAAGGGATATCTGCGAAGTATGGATAACAGAGGCGTGAAAGCCCTGCGGCGGGTCGATCTGGCGCGTGCCACGGGCTGTAATCTTGAAACCATCCGCTATTACGAGAGGGTCGGCATCATGCCAGACCCGCCCCGCACTGCAAACGGGTATCGCAGCTATGATGATGCCCATGTCAAACGGTTGAAATTTGTCATACGGTCCCGTGACCTCGGTTTTTCACTGGAAGAGATCCGGGGATTGCTTGGATTGGTCGATGACCAAAGTCAGACCTGCGGCGAAGTCCAGACCGTCGCCAAGGCGCACCTTGAAGATGTGAAGGCAAAAATTGCCGATCTCGTGCGAATTGAACGTGTCCTGTCTGAAACTGTCGCCCGATGCACGGGGGATGACGCCCCGGAATGTGCGGTTATCGATGCACTTCTGGACCCATAGGTTTCGGTGACAGCGGATATGACGTTCTGCCATGACATTCGCGGTAATGACCTCGTTGAACGTGGTTCGGGATTTGTCTAGAAATACCAGCGCAGCGCTGGCGCGGGCCTGTTGGACAGCATGGCAACCGCGATTATCCGCAGGCCAATGGCTCTGACTGGAATGGTTTTGACAAAGCGATGGGCCGCCGATTTGGCGCAGGGGTCGATCCGCGCAGGCATCTCGGGTGCGAAGCGGACCAAGCCAGCGGACAGCACAGTCTGCGCCGCATTTCGGAACAACCAGAGCGAAGCCCTTTGTTGGTCGGGCCACGAAAAGAAAATGACGCAGCCGGGCTCTGAATGCGGCTGAACCAGTCTTTCGGGACCCGGGCCATGACCTTACCAGCGTCGAGGACATCGCCCGGTGGGTGGGATTGACCCTCCGCATCACATGTTGCACCGCAGCTCCAGCGGTTTACGTGATGTCGTTTGTGGCCACACCATGCCCTTGAACTTGCCCGCCCGGACGGTGCGGGAACCGTATCGCGGGCGTCACCGGTCTTGTTCCGCGCGTTCGACGTGGCGTAGCGCCACAAGCGTAGCAAGAGGACCGACGATTTCAAAAAAGACAGTGGCCGAAATGGTCAGCGTCATGATTGCCGCCGCCCAATCGGGAAACGATTCAGCAGCCACCAGCGCCATTCCGACGGCGACCCCTGCCTGCGGCAACAGCGCCGGCCCATAGATATGCAGCTGCGCGCGTGGCACGCCGCCAATACGGGCACCGATTGCACCACTTGCAAGCCGGGCGGCGATACGAAGACCGACATAGGCCAGGCTGATCCAGCCAAGCGCCCAAAGTGCACCCAATTCAAGCGACGCCCCGGCAAACAGGAAGAAAAGCAGCATGAAGGGCCATTCTATATATTCGATCTCGTGAAAGGCATGATCGTGATGGCGCGCGAAATTGGCGATCATCGCGCCGGCAGTCATCCCAGCCACAAGGAACGAGACTTCCAGCCAGATCGCAACGCCCGCCGTCAGAAGAACGACGCCAATCGCCTCGGTCTGAAGCGGTTCGCCCTGTTTCAGGCGTCCGGTCAGGAACGCGGAGGGGATGCCGACACCGATACCAAGCAAGATGCCGCCTCCGATGTCGCGACCAGCCCCCAACAGTGGCGCAGCCCAACTGCCGGACTGGTCTATGAGTGCAAGGCAAAGGCTGAACACCAGCAGCCCCCAGACATCGTCGATAGCGACGATGCCGCTGAGGGTTTCAGTAAACCCGTTGCGCAGGCCCGACTGGCGGATGACATCCGAAATTGCTGCCGGATCCGTCGCCGTGGCAATCGCGCCGAGCAGAAGCGCCAGGCCGGGGTCGAGGCCCAGCATCGTGAGGCCGCCCCAGACGATGACAGTCGTGCCGACCACGATACTAAGAGAAATCGAGGAAATGGCACGACCATGACGCGACAAGTTTTTGCGTGTCAATTCCCCGCCAAGCAGGAACGCAACCATCGTCAAGGCGACGACAGAAATCGGTTCGAACAACTCGGTGACAGAGGTGGGCAGCAAGTTCAGACCGGACGGACCGACAAGAAGACCGAGAAGCAAAAACATCGTAACACGCGGCAACCGTGTGAGGTGGCCAACCTTATCTGCCAGCAAGCTGCCAAGAAAGATCAGGCCAAGCGTAATAAGAAATAGCGCCTGTTCCATCGCGTGCGGTTCCTGTGTCAAGCTGTGCCATTGGCCGGCACCGGGTCACTTTGAAACTCTCTCGTGCGGGCCGGGTTTCTTGGGTGCCTACTTATTAACGTCGATGATAGCAACCAGATCAGAAATATCCCAGAGGCGGTCAGTCAGGCCAGCGCAGCCAGCCAGGGCTCCGTTAGTTGAGGTCTCCACCCTGTCAGGCTGCGCTACTGTCACATCCCGGGGTGACGCTTCTGCTTTGCACAAACAGTGACATTTCTACTTGGTTGCAACTGTTCACATCGCCACCAAACGCGCCCTTTACGGCGTCCAGATAGGCTTTGTGGCTACGCGCAGTGCAGGATCGGATGGAAGGCGCATGTGCAGCTCGCGGTGCAGTCTTGCGGCTTTCTCTCTGTCGAATGTCGGGATCGTGCATTCCCTTAAGATCAAAGTCCAAGGAAACCACTGCACCTGTCAAAATTGGCGGGGCCCACACGCACTTTCTACGAATTCGAACACCAAATCCTCGAAATGCCCGGCGAACCCTTTGGATCGAATTGCTGGTCAGTCAGCATCCAGGTCGCCCAGACGAAAGAAAAGCGCCGTGTTGCCGGGCAAATCAAAACCGATGGATTGGGTCTGTCCACTCCACGCGATGTCTTCGCTGTCGCAAGAAATCGGCCCATGTCCTGAACCGCCAAACGGGGTGTCGTTGCTGTTGAGGACAACTTGCCATCGCCCAGTATTGGGAACGCCCAGACGGTAGCCTTCGCGGGGCGCAGGGGTCATGTTGCAAACCACGATAACCGGATCTTCCCCGTCTTCACCTTGGCGCACCCAAGCATAGACGGACAGATCCGACTGATCGACTTCCAGCCAGTAAAACCCTGACGGATCACTATCGGTGGCATAGAGCGTGGGCGTCTCTCGATAGAAAGTGTTCAGCGCCTTGACCCAGGCTTGCACACCGCAATGCCAGTCGTGATCCAGCAGATGCCAGTCAAGCGACCGCTCGTGGTTCCATTCTGCGCCTTGGGCGAACTCCTGTCCCATGAACAGAAGCTTCTTGCCCGGGTGTCCCCACATGAACCCATAATAGGCGCGCAAACCGGCGAACTTGTCAAAACCGTCGCCCGGCATCTTGCTCAGCATCGACCCCTTGCCGTGGACCACCTCGTCATGGCTGATCGGCAGGATGAAGTTTTCCGAGAACGCGTAGGTCAGGCCAAAGGTCATCTGGTGATGGTGATGTGAACGATGGATCGGGTCACGGCCCATGTAATCCAGCGTGTCGTTCATCCAACCCATGTTCCACTTGAACCCAAAACCAAGCCCGCCCTGATCGACAGGTTTGCTGACACCGGGGAAGGATGTGCTTTCTTCGGCAGCCATCAGCACCCCGGCATCCGCGTCATAAACCAATTGGTTCGTGCGTTGCAGGAAGGCGATCGCCTCAAGGTTCTCGCGCCCGCCATGTTGGTTGGGGATCCACTCGCCGTCTTTGCGCGAATAATCGCGGTAGAGCATGGAGGCAACGGCATCGACGCGCAAACCGTCGATGTGGAATTCCTTGATCCAATAGAGCGCGTTGGCGCAGAGGAAGTTTTGAACCTCGCGGCGGCCATAGTTGTAAATCAGAGTGTTCCAGTCCTGATGGAAACCTTCGCGCGGGTCGGCGTGTTCGTAGAGCGCGGTGCCGTCGAAATTGCCCAGACCATGCGCGTCCGTCGGGAAGTGACCCGGCACCCAGTCCAGCAGCACGCCAAGTCCCGCAACGTGAGCGGCGTTGACGAATGCGCGGAACTCATCGGGTGTGCCAAAACGGATTGTCGGGGCGAAAAGCCCGATGGGCTGGTATCCCCAAGAGCCATCGAAGGGAAATTCCGAGATCGGCATAAGCTCGATATGGGTGAAACCCATGTCGCGCACATAATCGACCAGTTCCGAGGCGAATTCGAGATAGCTGAGCGGGCGATCACCGTCTTCAACCTTGCGACGCCACGAACCAAGATGCACCTCGTAAATCGACACCGGTTTGTCGTGGCGATTGCGGTCAGCGCGCGTGGTCATCCATTCTTCGTCGCTCCATGCGTAACCATTAAGGTCCCGCACGACCGAGGCTGTTGCCGGCGGATGTTCTGCACCAAACCCAACAGGGTCCGCTTTCAGCGGCTGAATGGTCCCTGCCCCGTCGCGAATTTCATATTTATAGACCGTGCCTTCACCCAGATCCGGAACAAAGATTTCCCAAATGCCGGTCGATCCGCGCGCGCGCATCACGTGCCGCCGACCATCCCATTGGTTGAACTCGCCAACGACAGAAACGCGGCTCGCGGCAGGTGCCCAGACTGCAAAATGCACACCAGCGGTTCCTTGATGGGTCATCGGATGCGCACCCATACGGTCCCAAAGCTGCAAATGCGCACCTTCCGCGATCAGGTATTCGTCCAGCTCGCCCAGAACGGGGCCAAAACGATAGGCGTCGTCTTGTTCCCACTCGGCTTCCCCACTGCGGGCGCGCAAACGATAGCTACCGGTCGCAACGCCTTTACGGACAAAACCGGAAAACAATCCGCGCCCGTCCAGCCGTTCCAGCGTGGCCTCGGGTTTGCCTGTCTTGCCGTCCAACACATCGACGCTCTGCGCGCCGGGCAAAAGCGCCGTGACGCTCCAGCGACGGCCATTCTTGTGTGGTCCAAGGACCGAGAACGGGTCGGACATCGTGCCTGTCAGCAACGCTTCCGCAGTGCTGGCATCAAAGGTCGGTGTGTAGGTCGCGGTGTTCATTTGTCGTCCTCCAACAGCGATGAGACGCCCCAGATATCATCGGCATAGCCCTGAATGGTGCGGTCCGATGAGAACCAGCCGGAATGCGCGGTGTTAAGGACCGCCATCCGCGCCCAGCCATCGCTGTCGGCGAAACCTTCATCAACCTTGCGCTGCGCGTCCCAATAGGCGTCGAAATCCGCGGCTACCATGAAATAGTCGTCGCGCAAGAGCTTTTCGAGAACGGGCCAGTGGCGCGTCGGATCACCGGGTGAGTAGAACCCGGTGCGGATTTGGTCGATCACCTCGCTCAGGATCGGGCTTTGGTCGATATAGTTCTGCGTGACATATCCTTCGCGCGCGCCCTCGACCTGATCCGCCGTCATGCCGAAGATGTAGATATTGTCGTCCCCGACACAATCGCGGATTTCGACATTCGCGCCGTCCAGCGTGCCGATTGTCACCGCTCCGTTCAGCGCAAACTTCATGTTGCCGGTGCCCGAGGCTTCCTTGCCTGCGGTCGAAATCTGTTCGGACAGGTCTGCGGCGGGGATCAGGATTTCCGCCATGGAAACGTTGTAATTGGGCGGATAGACCACCTTGAGCCGATCACCGATGACCGGGTCATTGTTGATCGACTTGGCAATGTCGTTGATCAGCCGAATGATATTCTTGGCGTCGATATAGGCGGGTGCCGCCTTGCCTCCGAAGAACTTGACGCGTGGGGTCCATGCCGCGCCGGGATCGCGGCGGATCGCATTGGCAAGGGCCGCCGTTTCCAGCGCGTTCATCAGTTGGCGCTTGTATTCGTGAATGCGCTTGATCTGGATGTCGAACATCGCGTCTGGCGCGATGTCGACCCCCAATTTGTCGGAAACCCAGTCCGTCAACCGCCGCTTGTTTTCCTGTTTCACCGCCATGAACCGCTGGCAGAAATCCGGGTCGTCGGCCAAGGGTGCAATCCGTTTCAACTGCTCCAGATCGCGCACCCATTCGGTGCCTATGGTGTCGTTCAACAGATTGCGCAGGCCGGGATTGCAGCCATGCACCCAACGACGCGGAGTCACACCATTTGTCTGGTTCAGGATACGGTCGGGATAGACCGCGTGCAGATCGCTGAAGACGGTCTGTTTCATCAAGTTCGTGTGCAGTGCCGACACCCCGTTGACCTTCCGCGCACAGGTGAAGGCAAGTGTCCCCATATTGACCTTGCCGTTATCAACGATATGGGTGTTGACGCCCGTTTCGGACGCTTTCACATCGCGGGCCAATCGGTCGTCAATACGTTCGATCAGTTGCATGTGCCGGGGCAGGATTGCGCCCATCAAGGACACCTCCCATGCCTCCAGCGCTTCGGGCAAAAGCGTGTGGTTGGTATAGTGCAGCGTTCCCTGAGCGATGTCGAAAGCCGCGTCGAAGCCCAGTCCGTGAACGTCCATCAACTGTCGGATCAACTCAGGCCCCGCAATCGCGGGGTGAGTGTCGTTCATCTGGATGGCGACCTTTGACGGCAGTGCCCGTAAATCGCCGTTATGCGCCAGAAAGCGGCGCATCAGGTCTTGCAGAGAGGCCGAGGTGAAGAAAAACTCCTGCTTCAGGCGCAGCTCCTTTCCGATCTCGGTGCTGTCGTCGGGATAAAGCACACGAGAGATCGTTTCGGCCAAAACCTCGGGGGCGGCGGCCTGCATGTATTCCCCACGGTTGAACGGGTCCAGATCGAAGATTTGTCGGGGCTTGGCAGACCACAGGCGCAGCGTGTTGGTCCAGCTTGCGCGCCACCCCGGAACGGGCGTGTCATAGGCTTGTGCCATCACGATGTCGGACGGCGTCCAGACCGCGCTTTTGCCGTTCTCTGTGACCTGACCCCCAAACCCGATGTCATAAAGACATTCAGAGCGTTCAAATTCCCAGTTGTGCTGGTGGCGCAGCCAATCTTCGGCCATTTCCATCTGGCGGCCATCTTCGAAGGATTGCCGGAACAGACCATGCGCATAGCGAATGCCATAGCCGTGGGCCGGGATGCCAAGGCAGGACAGGCTGTCGAGAAAACAGGCGGCAAGCCGACCCAGCCCGCCATTGCCCAATGCGGCGTCGGGTTCATCCCCCACAACATCGACAAAATCCACATCGTAAGCCGCAAGCGCCTCTTTCGCTTCGTCCTCAAGGCCAAGGTTGTTCACCGCGTCTTCAAGGATGCGGCCCAACAGGAATTCCATCGAAAGATAGTAGACCCGCTTGCGGTCCTTCGCGTAGGTTTGATGCGTTGCATCGAACCATGGCGTGATCAGCCTGTCACGGACGGCTCGGGACAGGGCCAGACGCCAATCGGTGATGGATGCGCTGTCCGGCGTCTTGCCCACGCTATGGGCAAGATGGAAGTCGATCGCGCTGGCAAGTGTGCCTGAGGCATCGAAGTCTTTCATGGTTTTTCCAGTCAAGGTCATGTTTGTTTCAGGCCTGCGCGATGCGTCATGTGATGACGTCTGCGCTGCTTCGGCCAGTGTGTTTGGTTATGTCTGCAAGGGTTTCCGCCGCTGCGATCACAGGGGCAAGGGCCGCCTGCACGTCCTGCGTATGATCCCCGCTGCGGTCGACGAAGCGTTCCAGATAGACGCGAAGCGTGGCCCCTTGGGTTCCAGTGCCGGAAAGGCGCATCACGACGCGAGAACCATCGGTGAAACCGATGCGCACGCCCTGTGCCTCGGTCAGGCTTTGATCAATCGGATCACGGTAGGCGAAGTCATCGGCGGTGCTCACTTCCAATCCCGCGACCACCGTGCCGGGCAGGTCCGCCAGACGTCCGCGCAGCGCCGCCATCAGCGCCTCGGCAGCTTCCGTCGGGATTTCTTCGTAATCGTGGCGCGAGTAGTAGTTGCGCCCAAAGCTGCGCCAATGGTCACTTTGCAATTGGACAATATCGCGCCCGTCACGCGCCAGAATATTCAGCCATAGAAGCACCGCCCAAAGCCCATCTTTCTCTCGAATATGGTTTGATCCGGTGCCGGCACTTTCTTCTCCGCACAGCGTGGCTTTGCCCGCGTCCAGAAGATTGCCGAAAAACTTCCATCCGGTCGGCGTTTCAAAGCAAGGGATGCCAAGACGCACGGCAACCAGATCGACCGCCTGACTTGTGGGCATGGAGCGTGCCACACCCGCAAGTTTGCCCGAATAAGCGGGGGCCAGATGCGCATAAGCTGTCAGCAAGGCAAGACTGTCGGACGGCGAAATGAATGTGCCCTTGCCCATGACCATGTTGCGGTCGCCATCGCCGTCCGAGGCAGCCCCGAAATCGGGTGCGTCATCGCCGTTCATGATCGCCACCAGCTCGCTGGCCCAAACCGGGTTCGGGTCGGGATGCCCGCCGCCAAAATCCGGCGACGGCACAGCGTTGATGACCGACCCTTTGGGCGCGCCCAACGTTCCTTCAAGGATGCGTGTGGCATAGGGGCCGGTGACCGCATGCATGGCGTCGAAACAGATGCGAAAGCCGCCCGCAAAAAGAGTGCCGATTGCGTCGAAATCAAAGAGTTCCTGCATCAGCGTTTCATAGTCACCGACGGGATCAACAACGTCGATCCGACAATCGCCAACTGTGAAGGACCCTGCCCTGCCGATATCTTCAGGCTCTTGTTCGGCAATCTTGTATTCCGTGATCTCAAGCGTCTTGGCAAAGATCGCATCGGTGATCTTTTCGGGCGCTGGCCCCCCATTGGGGGCGTTGAACTTGATACCGAAATCGCCGTTCTCGCCGCCGGGATTGTGGCTGGCTGACAGGATGATCCCGCCATCGGTTTGGTTTTTGCGGATCAGGTTTGACGCGGCGGGTGTGGACAAGATGCCGTCTTGCCCGACGATCAGACGCGCAGCTCCGTTGGCCGCGGCCATCCTGATGATCACGCCGATTGCCTGCGTGTTGAAGAACCGACCGTCACCGCCAATGACATAGGTCTTGCCCGCCGCGCCGCCCGTGCCGTCAAAAATGCACTGCACGAAGTTTTCCAGATATCCTGGCTCACGGAAAACAGCCGTTTTCTTGCGCAAACCGGATGTTCCGGGCTTTTGCCCCTTAATGGGCGTGGTCTGAACAGTCTTGAAGACCATCTTTTTTCTCCATTCTTCTGGGGTTCGACCGAGCCTGAGCGCGCATGTCTTCGGCAAGCCTTTTGAAAGCCTCCGACTTTGCGATCTCATCGACGGTGAAAGGGGCCTTCAGCCGCCAGTTCGGATAACTGTCGACCGTGCCCGGCAGGTTCTGTTGGGACGTGCGCTCCGCGATATCATCAAGCTGGATCGACACCATGCTGGCATTCGCGCGTGCCAGTTGACGATGAATTTCCGGCACCGGGTCCGAGGAGCCGAGTGTTTCGCGCGCACGTGTGCGATCCGCGCGGGTTTTTTCCAGCATCTGCGCATCAATGACGCCGAGCTGATGCCTTACGCGCGCGTCTTCAGCGGTGAAAAATCCGGCGACGGTGGGCGTGTCATGGGTCGCAAATCCACAAATCGCCAAGCGTCGTGTCTTTGCGGTATCAGTGAAACCGCCGGTCGTCGTGCGCATATATTGCAGCACGTCCAGACCGTAGACACCCGAGGCAGAGAGCTTTTCGCGCAGCCCCTCGGGGACCAGACCCAGATCCTCGCCCACGACGATTGTATTGCTGCGCACACTTTCAATTGCCACAACCGCAAGAAGCGCGTCGAACGGATAGCTGACGTAAGTGCCCTCGGTCCCGCCATCGGGGATCCAGAAGCTGCGCATCAGGCCCAAAACATGGTCGATCCGGATCATGCCCGCGTGCCGCATGACGGACCGAAGCAGGCGTGCGAACCCGGCATACCCTTCAGCCCGGAGTTTCAGCGGCGATTGCGGCGCAAGGCCCCAGCTTTGACCAACGGGACCAAGAGGATCGGGCGGCGCACCAAGTGTGGCACCGGTGATCAAAGAGCTGTCCTTCACCCAAGTCTCTGCCGCGCCAAGACGCGGACCGACTGCGAGATCGAGGTAAAGACCAACGCGCATCCCGGCTTTGCATGCCCTGTCCTGCGCGTCTGCAAGTTGCATGTCAGCCTGCCATTGCTCCCATTTGGTGCGGGCGATTTCTTCTTCATGGGTTGTTTCGAAAGCCGCGAGGGCATCCGCATCATGGTCGCGGTATGGCGCGGGCCAAGTGCGCCAGTCTGCGCCAAAACTGGTGGACAGCGCTTCGAACAGAGCAAATTCGTGAAGGGCGGTCCCTGCCCGTTCAACATAGGTTTCAAAAGCGCGTCGCTGTGGCGCGCTGTCAGGAAGGTCACAAAAGCTGGCAAACTGATCTGCAAGCGCGTGCGCTGTGTTTCGCAATGCAGATGGGTAATCAACAAGTTCCGCATCGTTACCCGTGTGGCCGCCACCGACATCACAATGCCATATGTTCAAAAACCCGCGATGGCTGGGGGAATACGGGCTGATCACATCGTCAGGCCGGACGTGACCCATCGCATGCACGGGGTTGATACCCACAAAGTCCGCGCCATGCGCCGTCATCGCAGCGGCATAGTCACCAAGCAATCCATAGCTTCCAATCTGCGCGGTATCTCCGTCGGTCAGGCCGTAGAGCGGTGCCAGCACACCCCAGATGCGCCGTTCGGCGATATGATCTTCCAGCCGAACAGCACCGACCGGACGGGCCAGAACCCATGTGGTGAAATCGCGCACACCAGAACGTAAGCGCAAGCGATGGATGCCCAGTGGCAGGCCGGGAAGCGAAATCCTGTTCGTCGGCTGCCCTTGGGCAAGCGTTTCACCGGTGTCTTCGGCCTCAAGCTTCCATTCCGCAGTTTGGGTCAACGTCAGCGCACAAGCCTCGCCGGCGTCGACGACAACTTCAGGCGGCAACGGCTGTGCCGCGTCTTCGGTCTGCATTTGCTGCAACAGCACCTGCGCATCCGTATCCGAGCAGACATCCAACTGCATCGCCCGTAACACTGCGATCTGAGTGTCGCGCGGCACCTCGATCGTCTGGCCATCAAACCCGCGATAGTGCCCGTGCACGCCGACATGGGTGCAAAGCTGGGATATCCAGTCTGTCATGCTGTGACCTGCGTGCCGACAAAGACCACCAGAGAATGGGCAGCAACCGGCTGCCTGTGACGTTCGGTGACGATTGCGGTGGGAACGGTGGGGGCGGCAGTGTCCAGCACACGTTCCCATTGTTGCTCTGAACCCGGATCAGGCAGCATCGCACATTTGTCGCTTGCCCCGCCATTCACCACGATCACAACCATACCCGACTGTGACAGCGTGCTTTCCACGCCGCCACGGATAAGCAGACAAAATCCGTCAAGCGAGGAATCGCGCCAGTTCAACGCGCCACCCTTCAAACTGTACCAAGCGACATCCGGCAGCTCATCTTGCCGCAAACGCCCGTGCAGGTAATGGCCCTGTCGCAAAACCGTGTTGTCCCGGCGCAACGCAATCAGGCGCTTGGCGAAGTCCAGAAGGCCGCTGTCAGCGTCTGCCCAATTGATCCAGCTGGTTTCATTGTCCTGACAATAGGTGTTGTTGTTTCCACGCTGCGTGCGCCCCAGTTCGTCCCCGGCCAGAAGCATGGGCGTTCCTTGGGACAGGAAAACCGTCGCCAAAAGATTGCGCGCCCGCTGCGCGCGGCGGGCCAGGATAGCGGCGTCCCGCGTATCACCCTCGACACCGCAATTGTCGGACAGGTTATGCCCATGGCCATCGGCGTTGCTTTCGCCGTTGGCTTCGTTGTGCTTTTCGCGATAGCGGGTCACATCGGCCAGCGTGAAACCGTCATGGGCGGCGACGAAATTGATCGAACTGTAAGGCTTGCGCCCGGAGTGATCGAATATCGATGCCGTGCCCAGCAAATTGCCCGCCAGTTCCCGCGCCGCATGTGCGTCGCCACGCCAGAATTTGCGTGTGGTGTCGCGGAACCTGTCGTTCCATTCACCCCAATCGGCGGGAAACCCACCAAGCTGGTAGCCCCCGGGGCCGATATCCCATGGCTCTGCAATCATCTTGCACCGGCTCAGGACCGGGTCCTGACGGATTGCATCAAAGAATCCGCCGCGCAAATCAAAGCCATGCTGTTCGCGCCCCAACGTCGTGGCAAGATCGAACCGGAACCCGTCGATCCCCATGACTGTCACCCAATATCGCAGGGAATCCAGAACCATACGCAGAACATAAGGATGATGGACCGCCACGGTGTTTCCGCAGCCGGTATCGTTCACATAGTACCGGGCATGACTGGCCTGAAGCGCATAGTAAGCTGCGTTGTCCAACCCGCGAAAAGACAGGGTCGGCCCGCGATGATCACCTTCGGCGGTGTGATTGAAGACGACATCCAGAATGACCTCGATGCCCGCGGCATGAAGCCGGTCGACGGCATCACGGAACCCATCTACACCGTTCGGCCCGAGATAGCGGGGTTCAAGGGCAAAAAAGCCAAGGCTGTTATAGCCCCAATAATTCGTCAGCCCGCGCTCGACCAGGAAACCATCGTCAAGAAACGCGTGCACCGGCAACAGCTCCAGCGCGGTTACACCCAGATCGCTGAGATGTGCGATGATGGCATCACACCCAAGCGCCTCGTAGGTGCCACGCAGGTTTTCCGGCACATCGGGATGAAGTTGGGTCAGGCCTTTGACATGGGCCTCGTAAATGACGGTTTCCGACCACGATCTGCGCGGGGCTGGCGTTCCGCTCCACGGCATGTCGGGTTCCGGCACGATGGATTTGGGAACAAAGGCGGCGCTGTCTACCTGGCTTGGCCCAGCGTCGCGTTCAGGCATCGCAATGTCATAACCCAATGTTTCCTTGGCTGCACGCCACTCACCATGAAACGCGCGGGCATATGGATCAGCAAGCAGTTTCTTCGGATTGAAACGGTGGCCCCGATCCGGTTCATAGGGCCCGTGCGCCCGGTATCCATAAAGTGTTCCGGGTTTCAGACCCGGGACATATCCATGCCAGACGGGGCCCGTGCGATCCGGTAATGCCACACGCGCGGTTTCACGCTGTCCGTCAGGGCTGAACAGGCACAGCTCGATCTTTGTTGCGTTCGCGGAAAAGACTGCGAAGTTGACGCCTTGGCCGTCAAATATTGCACCCAGACGGGTGTGATCTCCGGCGACGATGCTAAGGATAGGCGCGGCTTCATGCATCTGTTCTTAGGCTCCCGCCAAGTTGTTATATATATCCGCCATCCGCTGCGCCGAGACGTCCCAGCCCACAGGATGTTTCATCCCGTTGCGTTGGATCTTCTGCCACGCCGTCCTGTCGGCATAGATCGCCATGGCACGATCAAGTGCGGCACCCAGTTTCTCCGCCGTCGTTGGCGCGAATTGCAGACCTGTCGCACAGCCTGCGGCCAGTGCAGCCTCATTGGCGTCAATGACCGTATCGGCCAGACCACCGGTGACGGATACAATCGGCACCGTGCCATAACGCATTGCGCAAAGCTGGGTCAGGCCGCAAGGCTCGAACCGTGATGGAACCAGCGTGGCATCCGCCCCCGCCTGCATCAGATGGGCGAGGTCTTCGTTGAACCCGATCTCGACACCGACACTGCTGGGAAAGCGGGCGGCAAGTTGTCGAAAACCGTGTTCCAGCTCTGGTGTCCCAGACCCCAGCAGCACAAACCGCGCGCCTTTCTCAAGGATCGCAGGCAACGCTTGCAGCGCAAGATCCAGCCCTTTTTGCTCTGACAAGCGGCTGATGACCGAAAAGAGCGGCGCGCTGGTGTCCGGGCCAAGACCGAAATGGTCCAGCACCGCTTGTTTGTTCACAGCCCTTTTCGCCAGCGTGCGGCTGGTGTAATTCTGCGCCAGAGCCGGGTCGGTCGCGGGGTCCCAGGCGACCATGTCGATGCCATTAAGAATGCCGGAAAGGTCCGCCTTGCGCGCCATCAAGACGCCCTCAAGCCCCATTCCGAACTCCGGCGTCATCAGTTCTCGTGCATAGGTCGGGCTGACCGTGGTGATCTGGTCTGCCTGCGTCAGACCACCTTTCAGAAAGCTGATCTGGCCGAAATACTCAAACCCGTCCTGCGTGAAGCCTTTGGGATCAAGACCCAAAGTGCCCATAGTCGTTGCCGGGAAATTGCCTTGAAAAGCGATGTTGTGAATGGTCAGGACACACGGCGGCGCAGCGCCAGCAGCTTGACGCAAATAGACCGGGGCCAACCCGGCCTGCCAGTCGTGTGCGTGGATCACATCGGGCATCCAGCCTGCGATACCGGTGCGCCCGATTTCGGCACCCAACCAGCCAAGCAAACCAAAGCGCAAATGATTGTCGGCCCAATCCACACCACTTTCATTCAGATAAATCTGACCCGGACGGTCATAGAGATGCGGCGCGTCGATCAGCAAAAGATCTATGCCGCTTTCACGTTTTTCCAATACACGCACCGGTCCGCCAAAATGCGATCCGACATTCAGGGCTTCTTTTGCCCCGCTCGCAAGATGTGCGATCTGGCGGTAAAGCGGCAGCAGGACGCGACATTCAACATCATGCGCACCCACAACGCGCCCAAGTGCGCCAACAACATCGGCCAGCCCCCCCGTCTTGACGAAAGGCGCGCATTCAGACGCAACAGAGAGCAGTTTGAGGGTCATTGCTCCAACTTGTCGATCATAGCTTGCGTAATGAGACATATCCCATTCTCGGAGCGCCGAAACCTCTCGGCGTCCTCTTTTGCGTTTTCGCCCACAACAAGCCCCGCAGGAATACGCACAGACCGGTCAATTATGACGTTCTTCAATCGGGCTTTGCGCCCGATACTGACATCCGGCAACGCAACAACACCATTGAGTTCGGAGTACGAATTTGCATGCACGCCACTGTGCAACAGGCACTGATTCAACTGCGCACCCGATATGATGCAACCACCCGCAACCATCGAAGAGACGGCCATGCCGCGCCGATCTTCCTCGTTATGTATGAATTTTGCAGGTGGGGTCAGTTCGGAATAGGTCCAGATCGGCCAGCCATGGTCATAAAGGTCCAACTCCGGCTCGAAATCGGTCAGGTCGATACTTGCCTGCCAGTAGGCATCAATCGTTCCGACGTCTCGCCAGTATGCTTTTTGCTCAAGCGAACTGGTCACGCAGGAACGGCTGAACGGATGCGCATAGGCATTGCCCGCCGCAACCAATGCGGGGATTATGTCTTTGCCGAAATCATGCTCGGACGTCTCGGACAAAGCGTCTTCACGCAGCAATTTGATCAGCAGTTCCGTCTTGAAGACATAGATACCCATGCTGGCCAAGGATTGCGTTTCGTCACCGGGCATGGAAGGCGGATCAGCGGGTTTTTCAACAAACTCAAGAATACGGTCGCTCTCGTCGACTGCCATCACACCGAACGCGCTGGCTTCACTCCGAGGTACCTCGATGCAGCCGACGGTGACGTCCGCACCGGTCTCTACATGCTGTTTCAGCAACAGCGAATAATCCTGTTTGTAGATGTGATCGCCCGCCAGAATAAGAATGTATTTCGGGGCATAGCCTTCGATGATGTCGATATTCTGTGTGACGGCATCTGCCGTGCCAAGATACCAGTTACGCTCGTTCACCCGTTGTGATGCGGGCAGGATATCAAGTGACTCGTTTCGTTCTGCCCGGAAGAAGCTCCAACCGCGTTGTAGGTGGCGGATCAGGCTGTGCGCCTTGTATTGCGTTGCCACACCAATGCGGCGGATGCCGGAATTCACCGCATTTGACAGCGCAAAGTCGATGATCCGCGTCTTGCCGCCGAAGTATACCGCAGGTTTTGCCCTGACATCGGTAAGCTCCTTAAGGCGGCTACCCCGCCCTCCGGCCAATACGAATGCCATTGTCTCGCGTGCAAGTCTATGAGTTGAAACGCTCATTTCTAATCCCTCCCGTATCGGCGTCATCGCAGCGCCGAATCGTCATCCTGGCCTTACAATCATCTTAACCTCTAATGACCAGTTTGCTTGCATCGGTCAATTATTAATTCACTCTTATTTACTTATTGACTTCATCCGTCGTCTTGGTCACTTTCACAGCAAAGGCAGATAATGAAGACAGGGACACGATGGGCCAGGCTTTGACAATCAAAGGCGGAAAAGCCAGCCCGGATACCCCGCGCCGGGGTTCAAACCAGAGCGGGATGCGCGCCTATAATGAACGGCTTGTTTTGTCGCTGATCCGACAAAGCGGTCCCTTGGCCAAGGCCGAAATCACCCGCACCACTGGACTGTCAGCGCAGACCGTTTCTGTCATCATGCGTGCATTGGAAGCCGAAGGGCTGCTTGTACGCGGAGAGCCGGTGCGCGGCAAGATTGGGCAACCTTCCGTTCCCATGAGCCTTGCCAAGGATGGCGCTTTCTTTTTCGGACTGAAGGTCGGTCGTCGCAGTCTCGATCTCGTGCTCACAGATTTCCTGGGTGAGGTTCAACACCGTGTCCGCATCAGCCACCCCTACCCGACGCCCGATAAAACAGTGCAGTTCGCAACCGACGCTGTCGGTCAAGTGCTCGATAATCTGCCCGAACAGCTCCATTCCCGCATCGCGGGACTTGGCATCGCCTTGCCGTTTCAACTTTGGGATTGGGCCGAAACGCTGGGCGTCGAAGATGCCGACATGCGTGATTGGAAAGACCGCGATATCGCCAAAGAGATTGGTGCGGTATGTGACTTCCCTGTATTTGTTTGCAACGATGCTTCTGCCGCCTGTGGGGCGGAATTGGTGTTCGGCAGTCAAAACAAACCCCAGGATTTTCTGTATGTCTTTGTCGGCTTCTTCATTGGCGGCGGCCTGGTGCTGGATGGTTCTCTCTATACCGGGCGCACTGGCAATGCAGCCGCCTTGGGGTCGATGATGCTGTTGGCTCAAGACGGCAACCTGCGCCAGTTGGTCGATGTCGCCTCGCTGGCGGTGCTGGAAGGCGCGCTGGTCGAAAGCGGCGACGAATACTCCATGGCTTGGGACAATCCCGAAGGCTGGAACATTCCCGACGGCCCGCTCGATATCTGGTTGAACGATGCGTCATACGGTATCGCGCAAGCAGTTCTTTCCTCTGTCTGTCTGATAGATGTGGGGAACGTTCTTATTGATGGCTGGATGCCAGAGCACATGCGGGCGGAACTTGTCCGGCGTGTCCGGAAATACATCGGTAATACATCAGTCGCTGGCGTCGCAAAGCCCGATATCCTTGAAGGGTCGATCGGGTCGGATGCACGCGCCCTTGGTGCAGCCAGTCTGCCCCTTTCCGAACGCTTTTTGGTCGAGCGCGATACCTATCAGAAAGGCCACGCCAAATAGCTTCGCATGCTGCAAGGAACTGGGACCATCGGAGAGCCGGAAGACCACTGCCGTCTGCTTGCCCTGCCCTCCAACGTCCCATGTGCGCCGGGGCGTCCACCCGATATTAGATCCACGACAGAGCCATTCACAAAGCTCAGGTTCATTGAGCTACCAATCACGACGCCAGCCTTGAGTTCATCCGCTTCCTCTTTGAAGAAGTCCCTCTGAATCATCGTGTTGTTCCAAAGCGAGGAAAGCAGGCGGCCATTGGCGACAAACTTCTGGATGTCTGGCGGGGTTACTCTTGAAGAACCAAAGCATCGAACATAGCGAAGGCCGGGTTTGGCCGAAATGCAACAATCTCAAGTGTTTCTCCGTGTTCCGAGATGACCCGGAGCGATATGTTGGTTAGACTTCTCCGGTCGTTCAAGATCGTCGCGGACTGACAGGTCGTGTCACAAGATCAATCGTGCACGGCGCTTTCTGCCGCAAAGCACCACACAAACCGCCGCACCTTGTCTAATCTCATCATGTCCAATAAAGTTGCCTTATCGGACGCGAGAAGATATGTTCGGCGACATGTCAGAAAACAACGAGAAATCGAGCTCGGACCCGAAAGTTGGCCCCTTACCCAACGAGGACGACGAGAGAGTCCCGCCTTCTGGTGAGGCTCTGACTCTCCCCTCCCATATGGCCGGCTCGGGAACTCTTGATCGGCTGGTCGACACGGCGCGGAACTACGCGGTGGCCTCGACGGCCGAGAACACCAACAAGGCCTACGCAGCCGACTGGAAGCACTTCGCACGGTGGTGCAGATTGAAGGGCACAGACCCGCTGCCGCCCTCACCGGAAATGATCGGCCTCTACCTTGCGGATCTGGCGTCCGGTTCAGGGTCCTCCCCTGCCCTATCGGTCAGCACCATCGAACGCCGCATGTCCGGTCTCGCCTGGAACTACGCACAGCGCGGCGTTTCCCTCGATCGCAAGAACCGCCACATCGCCACGGTGCTCGCCGGGATCAAACGCAAGCATGCGCGCCCACCCGTTCAGAAGGAAGCGATCCTGCCGGAAGACATCCTCGCCATGGTTGGCACCCTAGGTTTCGACCTGCGCGGGCTGAGAGATCGGGCAATCTTGCTCCTGGGATATGCCGGTGGTCTCAGGCGCTCGGAAATCGTCAGCCTTGATGTCGGCAAGGATGATACTCCCGACAGTGGCGGCTGGCTCGAGATCCTCGACGACGGCGCGGTGCTGACGCTGAATGCAAAGACGGGCTGGCGCGAAGTTGAGATCGGACGGGGATCTTCGGAACAGACCTGCCCCGTGCACGCGTTAGAGCAATGGCTGCGTTTTGCAAAAATCGACTTCGGCCCAATTTTCACCCGAACCTCGCGCGATGGCAAGAAAGCCTTGGAGGCTCGGCTCAGTGACAAACACGTCGCGCGTCTGATCAAGCAGACCGTACTCATGAGCGGCATCCGTGCCGAGCTGCCCGAGAAAGACCGCCTCGCCCTGTTCTCAGGCCACAGCCTACGCGCCGGTCTGGCCAGCTCGGCAGAGGTCGACGAGCGCTACGTCCAAAAGCAGCTCGGGCACGCCTCTGCCGAGATGACCCGTCGCTACCAGCGTCGTCGGGACCGGTTCCGGGTGAACCTGACCAAGGCCGCAGGCCTGTAGCTTCGACAATCGGACAGATAGGCATCATGCTGCCTGCCCGCTCAACCGGCCATAGAAACTGCGCTCCAGATGCAGCTCCCCTGCCCGGGCTTTTTCGATCATGCCGCGCAGATACCCGCCCGGGGAAGCCACTTCGCCCGCCGCGTGCTTGTCAAACACCAGAACAAGCGCCGCTGTCGCGATTTGTGGACCGAGCCGGTCCTGTGCAAGGTTCCAGGCGTGTTCGGAAATGCCAATCATTGGCCTGAGTTGACCGGCAACCCGGTGCAGATCACCCCAATCCTTCAAGTACCCGCCCATGTTGTGCGCCCAGGACGCAAATTCAGGACAAGCCTGCATCACTGTTGGCAAATCAAGCGCTGCGCCACGCTTCTTGCGGGTTTCGGCCACCCAATCTTCCAACGCCCTATCCACTTGCTCTTCTGGTGGCGCATTTGGCACCATGCCCGCCGCGTTCTCTTTTTCTGAGGACTTACAGATTACAGGATAAAGTTGGTTTGTAATTAGTATATGCGGGTCAGAAATGGCCTCCCTGGGGTTCATTTCTTGAGTCTGTTCAGTAACTTGCTCACTGGTTTCAACGGTGTTTTCCACAACCGCATCCGCACGGACTGCCTTGAGATAAGCCGCCTCGACGCGCGCCTGAAGCTCCCTGAACCATGCCAACAGCCGTTCAAGTGTCTCAGAGCCCACATTCCGGCGTGGCAGGCGGTCCAGAAGCTCCTCGAAGAGGTTGGTAAACTGCGCCCACGGGCCTCTCAGCGCGCCGCTGACGGCCGCCTCGATCCGGGCGCGGATCATCCGGCGCGCCACCGTGACCTGGCGCTTCAGGCGCTGGCAGAGCTCACGCTCGGCCTGCAATTCGGCGTGCAGCTGCTCGAACTCCTCGACGCGGGCCGATAGCGGCGACAAATCGAAACCATAGGCCTCGACGATGCGCCCGTCTGCGTCCCTGCGTCCCCAACGCTTGCCGTTGGGGCTGTCCTTGAAGGCAACCACACCAATCTCTGCCAGGCGACGGGCATGGCGTTTGAGCGCCGACAGGGAAAAGCCCGTCTGCTCCATCAGATAAGCGTTGGACGCCCAGACGATCGGGCGCTGCCCCTCCTCCCAGTCCTGGGCCTGCGTAAAGGCTCCCAGCGTGTCGAGAAGCATCATGTCGCCGGCCTTCAGGCCGATATGAGCGCCCACGCGCTTCACAGCGACAACGGCCTGTCGCTTGGGAACACCTATCCGTTCACCGGCTTGGGCAAGCTGCTCAGCAACTCCAAGACCCGGTGTCGGCTTGCGCCAACCTGTATGTTTCATGCCTGTATTTCACCTCCGTTTTTGTGGAGGCAAAAGATCCCCGTCCGCCAAAACGACGTTCTTTCGTTGACAGTGATTCGCGGGAGCGGTATCCAGTAGGTGTCTAATCTAATCGGATAAGCTCTCGGGCCGGATCGGCTTGGGGGCTTTTCTTTTGCCTCAGGTCATGATGTCGTTGTCTCCTCGGATTGAGAGAGAAAATCCGCATAGAGTTGATCGAGGTTCTCCGAGAGAAACTCACCAAACGCAGCGGAGTCCTTGGATGTTAATGAAATGCTGTAAGCCCGCCCTGAGCGTCCGATGACGCCCTTGATCCTGCCTTCTCCGGCAGTCCAGGTCCGCCTGGCAGGCTTGGCCTTCGACGCACGGCGTTTCGGTGCCTTACCTGCCTCTGCCAATTTGCTGTGCAGTATTTCGAATTTTGCATCGCTGTTGAGTTGATCAAAGCCATCCATGGATAAGATAGTTTCAGCAACGGTGTGGTTTGATTTCACCGCCATCAACCTTTTAAAGTCTTCCCAGCGATCCCGCCCGATCTGTTTTGCAGGCCCAATTGCGTCAATGATATGCGCCGGAATCGTTCCAGCGACGGACAACATGCGCGAAAGCAGTGTGCCATCGATAGTGAGCGCCTGTTGAATCACGTCTTTGGCTTGACCCAAGTCGTGCAGATTCTTGGCAAAGAGCGCTTTTTCGATGAAAGACAGATCTGCCCGTGCTGTGTTTTCCTGCCCCTGCGCCAAAACGTGGGCGACGTCGTCCATTTCCTTAACCACGGCCCGCACCGGAAATCCAAGCACGCGCGCGACCCGCACACGACGATGTCCGAAGACCACCATATACCGGTTTGGGATTTCTGGATGGGGTCGCAGCAGGATCGGCGTGTCCTGCCCATTGGCAGAAATCGACGCCTTCAACTCCTCGAAGGCCTCATCGTCTCCGCTTAGGCGGTCATTTACAAATGAGGCATCAATGAACGCCGGATCGATCTCGACAATTGTTTCACCTTCGAGAAGACGTTTGGAGTTCTCCGCCAGACTGTCGATGGAAACCTTCATCGACTTCGACGCACCGCGCATAGCATAGCTGGAGCGCGCACCATCAATGGGTTTCTCGGTCGGTTGCCCGATCACGGATTTCAACAGATCTTTTCTGGCCATGTTGTTCTCCCTTTTGGGGTGATCACGCACCCTTCTGCACGGCTGTCAAAACTCATCTGCACGGCTGTCAAAATCATAGACTGTCGCGCCCCCAGGCCTGATGCACAAGATCAGCAATCTCGTCATTCACAGCATTGAGCGATGTGATCGCACGGTCATATGTCGAACGTACAAACTGTGACCGCTCAACCTCGTACAGCGTCTGCTTGGTGATTCCAGCATCAGAAATGGCTGTCGATTTTACCATTTGCGCTTCGAGCATCTGATTTGGAAACATTGCCTGCAAAAAGCCGACCATCTGCTTTTGCGGGCCGTCGGTCGGCTCAAAGCGCGTCACGAGGTATCGAAACCACTTCAGCCGCATTTCGGCGCCGGCTTCCCGAATGGTTCGCAAAATACCGCCAAGCATCAAAAGGAACTGGCTCATCGACATCACGTCCAGCATTTGCGGATGAACCGTAATCAAGACGGAGCTTGATGCGGTTAGGGCGGTTAGGGTCAAATAACCCAGCTGCGGCGGGCAGTCGATCACGACCACATCATAGCGATCCTCAACTTCTTCGAGGGCTTTTGAGATTCTGGTGAAGAAAGCGCGACCCTCGGACGGGTCGCGACTCGTAAGCGCGACAGGCGTATCGTATTCGTACTCCTGCAAATCCAGACTAGCGGGCACAATATCTAGATTTGGGAAATTCGTCGGCCGGATAACTGCGCTGATCGGTTGGCGCTCGTCGTCATAGCGCAGAGTCTCATACAGGGATAAAACAGAGTCTAACTCAGGCTGAATTCCATGTAACGCAGTGAGTGACGCCTGCGGATCAAGATCCACCGCCAACACACGATGACCTTTAAGCGCCAGATGTTGGGCAAGATGTGCAGCGGTTGTCGTCTTGCCGCTACCACCTTTGAAATTCACGACCGAGATCACGTGAAGTTCCTCGTTTTCTGTCCGGTGGGGCAGATACTGCCGCTTTCCGGGCCGACCATGAACGTCAAGATAGGCGCGGAGTTCCAGCATTTGCTCGGCGGAGTAGGAACGACGACCAGAAGAAGATGTCTCTGGCTCGGGCCCTTTACCTTCAAGATGCAACTTCTTGATAGTTGATTGGGTGACACCGAGAAAATATGCAACCTCGGCCAGAGAGAATTGCCGCAACCCTTTCTGGGCGTCGGGTGGATATTGCTCCTGACGCAATATATTGAGTCTGTCAGAAATCAATTCCCCTTGTTGGAGGATGATCTCGTCGAAGGCAATCGCGCCCGTATCATTTTGGAATGGTGCTGCTTCCATTCTGTCGCCCCACTAAATATCGCTTTTATCGCGATTTCTATCCTTAAACTGTGAATACAGCGGAAGCTGGCTATCCACAACGATTATTTCTGTGGATGACCATACACCGCTTTGCGACGACAGAACTTGTAACGGTGTCTAAACCTTGCTGGCCAGGGGAATGTAACCGCTAAATCTGGTGTGCCGCTTCATTTTAGCACTCGCGCTAAGGCATTTATGTTGCAAGCAATGACATCTAAGTATTTGTTTCTTTATTATTTTTAGAATCTGCACGGCTGTCAAAAAGGTTGAAGGAGCTGCTTTTAGATAAGCCCATCCGCGGCGCTGAGACGAACAACGGTTTCAAGATCAACGCGCGAATTGCCGCCGAGACAGCCGACCGGAAATTTCTGACAACAAGGTCAGGTCCGATGACCCGGAACAGGCAAGGGCGTCGAAGATGCTGAATTCAACACCCGATTCTCTTCAGTGCAAGGGTCGATCTGGCCGGGTGTCTCGACCGACCGACAACCGCGACCTCTCTTTCGAATCGCAGGAGATCGGCGTCTGTAGCGAAACATACTGGCAGTTCGCAGCCCTCTCGCGTTTCGCCATGACAGCAGTCGGGAATGAACACGATGCGTGAAGTCATTCGGGGTTTCGCAGACGGCGGCTTCGACAGTGGTATGGATGTCAAATGTCAGTGTGAAGATCGAACAAGCCCCTCGTCAATCTCGATGTAGGCGCTGTTCGAGTTAATGGTGGTTGGAGTCGCGAGACCTGTCTCGAAAGGGTAGGGGGGTATTCTGGATTTCACTTTGTCGACGTGGGTTCCAAAGCCTGTCGTTCAGCGACCAAGAAAGAGGATGGGAAAATTTTACACCAAACTGTGAACACGGAACGCCGTGGGGAAAGCGACGGTCTAAGGGCTTTTGGAGTCAACATCTGAAACATCGCGCTTGCGCAATCGCAACGCCGGATTTCCCTGCCGACTGCCGCCTGCGTTTCATCAACCACTTACATCTTCAGGCAGAACAAACAGCGGATGCTTTGTATGGGAAGAAAATTATTGTCTTGACCTATCAACGATTGTGTCGGAAATGACCTTAGATGGTTTTCGAAAGACGAATGCGCTTTCGGAATGAAAAGGGAATACGGTGAGGAATAGCCAAAAGGCGCTAAATCCGTGACTGCCCCCGCAACTGTGAGCGGCGAGCGACCCCGATGAGCACCACTGAACGCTCCGCGTTTGGGAAGGTTCGGGCAAGCGACAACCCGCAAGTCAGGAGACCTGCCATCAAGGATGCAACTTCAACCCGGGCGGGGTGTTCGGACAGGAGGCCATGATGGCTTTGCGGTGTATTCCGTGTGATATTTTACCTGTGTTTGCCCTGCGTTCTCGCGGAGGGCGATATGGGCATACCACGTCACAGAATAACCATCTGCACATCTTGCAGACATAGGGGCGCAACCTGTAGTCCTGGTTATGATCTGATCAAACGATTGCGTGCCGCCATTGACGCGGCAGGAGACGCGATCAGCGAAGAATTTGAGGTCTCGGGCGTCGCCTGCATGGCGGGGTGCTTGCATCCCTGCACAATAGCTTATCACAGCACGCGCAAGGCAACCTATCTGTTCGGGGATATCGAACCAGATCAGGACATTGACGATCTTGTCGCATTTGCCCGGCAATATGCAGGTCTGGGGGATGGATGGTGTTCATCGGCCGAAAGGCCCGGTAAGTTGGGCAAACATACGCTGGCGCGAATTCCGGCAATGGTGCTTGCTTTGGAAGACAGCGAGGTGCGCCAGTCATGAACGCCGCAAGTCTTATTGCCGACAATATCAGCTGGGCACCGCACAAATCTCTTCCACGTCTCCTTCATCCCGTCAGTTTCAAGGTTGAGTCTGGGCAGGTGCTGGGGGTGGTTGGTCCGAATGGTGCTGGCAAATCCACACTGTTGCGCTTGATCTACCACTATCAACGACCGACATCCGGGCGCATCCTTGTGGATGGCAAAGATATCTGGTCTTTGCCATCTCGGGCTGCGGCTCGCAAGGTTGCCGCTGTTTTGCAAGAACAACCCGGCGCATTCGGTCTGACCGTCCGCGACATTGTCACTCTGGGGCGCACACCGCATCGTCAGGGGTTTTCGACCCCGGGTGCGCATGACGCCGAGATTGTCGATGCTGCCATAGGCCGGATGGACCTTCAGAATTTGGCATTCAGGGATGTTGGCACATTATCTGGCGGTGAACGTCAACGGGTCATGGTCGCGCGCGCGTTGGCGCAACAGCCACAGGTTCTGGTTATGGACGAACCAACCAACCACCTCGACATTCGCCATCAGCTTGAGATCCTGTCCTTGATCCGCACCCTTGGCCTTACAATTGTCGTGTCTTTGCATGACCTTAACATGGCGGCCGGAGTTTGTGATGCAGTTCTGTTGCTTGAGAACGGACATTGTAAGGGCTTCGGCCTTCCCGAAGACGTCCTGAACGAACATCTGGTGTCGCAGACATTTCGCGTCAAGGCACACCGCGAAACCCTCAGCCTCAGCCAAACCCGGCACCTGTCTTTCCAGCTTCCCGATTAAAGGAAATCCCAGATGAAAATGACGTATTCTTCGACCGTGTTCTGTGCCTTGCTGGCATTAACGTCGACAAGCGCCTTTGCGCAAGCAACCGTGCAAAGCTGCAATCGCGAGGTGACATTTGACGAACCCCCCAAAGCGGCAATCTCAAACGACGTCAACCTGACTGAAATGATGCTGGTTCTGGGGCTGGCAGATCGCATGGTCGGTTATACCGGCATTTCCGGGTGGAAGACGTTGGATGCCTCCATGACCGCGGGCATAGAGGAACTTCCCGAGTTGTCCTCCAAATACCCGAGCAAAGAGGTCCTCATCGGCGCAGGGGCTGATTTCTTCTTCGCGGGCTGGAATTATGGCATGAAGGTCGGCGGCGAAGTCACGCCTGAATCGCTCGAACCGTTTGGTATCAATGTCTACGAACTGACCGAAAGCTGCATCCATATCGGCGAAAAAGCCGCAGCCAGCATGGATGATATGTACGATGACTTATTGAACCTTGGCAAAATCTTTGACGTCAAGGAAAAAGCCGTTGATCTGGTCGAAGGCTATCGCGCCGAACTGGAGAGCTATACCGCAGGTCTGTCACTGTTGGACGAAGCGCCGCGTGTCTTCGTCTATGACAGTGGCGAAGACGCGCCCTTTACGGCGGGTCGCTATGCCATGCCAAATGCCCTGATCGAGGCCGCGGGCGGCACCAATATCATGAACGATCTCGAAAAAAGCTGGTCTACGGTGGGTTGGGAAGCTGTGGTTGAGCGCAACCCGGAAATCATCGTGATTGTAAATTACGGCGAAGTGACCGCCGAAGAGAAGCGTAACTTCATGATGTCAAACCCGGCCTTTGCCGATCTGGACGCCGTTAAAAACGACCGTTTCGTCAGTCTGGAATATGTCGAAGCCACGCCGGGGCCGCGCAATGTTCAGGCCGTGAAAAAGCTCGCCTCGGCATTCAGGGTCGAATGAAATGATCGCGAAGGCAGCCGCAATCCCTAAAACCAGTTTCCGCTTCGTAATAGGGGCTGGGCTGGTTCTGCTGCTCTTTTCGCTTTCTGTGGCCATAAGTGTAGGGGCCATATCGGTGCCCTTATCAACCGTTTGGGGTGTCTTGATCAACAAGATCGCCCCGGATACCATCGCCCAAAACTGGCCCGCCGGACACGAGGCTATCGTCTGGGACATTCGCTTTCCCCGCGCAATTCTTGCTGGTCTCGTCGGGGCAGGCCTGGCCATGGTCGGAGGCAGCCTTCAGGCTGTCACGCGCAACCCACTCGCCGATCCTCATTTGCTGGGCATATCTGCCGGCGGGGCTTTCGGGGCCATTCTGGCGCTTTTGCACACCGGCATGTTTCTGGGCACTCTGACGGTGCCTTTGTTCGCCTTTTTTGGTGCGCTTGGCGCGACACTTTTGGTTCTGACGGTGTCACAGATTGCCTCGGCCACAAGTGCCGATCGCCTGATCCTGGCTGGGGTGGCAGTGTCATTCATCGTCATGTCGCTTGCAAATGTGCTGATCTTTCTGGGGGATCCCCGTGCGACGCACACGGTTGTCTTCTGGATGCTGGGTGGCTTGGGTCTGGCCCAATGGGGACAGTTGATCTATCCGCTGGTGATCTTGGTGCTGTGCGGCTCATATCTTTGGCTGAAAGCCCGCAGTCTGAACGCAATGACCATCGGTGATGAAACCGCATCGACCCTTGGCATCCCGGTGGCGCGGTTCAGGTTGATGATTTTTGCCATGGGTGCGCTGATCACGGGCGTTATGGTCGCATTCTCGGGCATCATCGGCTTTGTTGGCCTGATGGTTCCGCATATTGTTCGCCTTCTGGCCGGAGGGGATTATACCCGTGTTCTGCCAGCATCCGCATTGTTCGGTGCCATTTATCTTTTGTGGTCGGACATCATCGCCCGCACGGTATTGGCCCCGGACGACCTGCCAATTGGCATTGTTACCGGGCTGATTGGTGGCGTGTTTTTTGTTTGGCTACTCAGACGGCGGACCGGTTGACTTCTGTTCAACAGAGCGTGTCGATCCAGGAAAGCAAAATCCCGTTTGAAGTCACACCACAACTCCCTTTCCGTTCGTTCATATTCACGTCGATCAGCAACAAACACGTTGCTTGTGCGATGTCGCACCTGTTCAAGTTTCTCGCCGCAAAGAAAAAGGGTCGACTGCAAACTTAGCTCTTGAACCTCAAGCCACTGTAGACCCTACATTGCTGCTGTTGATTGATTCTGGAGAGAACACATGGCGGTGAGTACCGATAACGAGCGTCGCGACATCCAACCTGAACATGAACATGATCATAAGCATGATCATTCAGGGCATAAGCACGACCATACGGCGCACAAATCGGATGGTAGCGCCTGTTGTGGCGGAGGCGCAGCGCAAGGGAATGTGATTCCGTCTGCACCTCCGCCCGATGAGGGACGGAGCTTTCAAGTCAGCGGTCTGGATTGCGTCGAAGAGGTTTCGATCCTTTCCAAAGTGGTTGGCCCAAAAGTTGGCGGTGCCGATCATCTTGCCTTCGATGTGATCAACGGACGCATGACGGTTTTGGAGAGCGCCGAGCAGATTTCCGATGGCGAAATCGTCAACCTGGTCGCCAGCACGGGAATGACTGCCCGGCCTTGGAACGCCGAAAGCGCCAGCGCCGATCAAGCGGCACATCTTGCCAAGCAGAAATTGTTCACGTCCCTGAGTGGCGGATTTTGGGCCGCAGGGTTCGTATACCATATCGTGGAAACCGGTCTGGGCGGTGCGCTTGGCTTGTTCTCGGGCCATGGCGAGTCAGCGATGCCGGTCCTTGAGGCCGCACTCTTCGGTTTCGCAATCCTCTTCGGGGTATGGCTTGTCGCGCCAAAGGCCTGGTCGTCTGCACGCCGCCTGTCTCCCGATATGAACCTGCTGATGGTTGTGGCCGTTGCAGGTGCAATCGTACTTGGTGAATATTTTGAAGCTGCAACCGTGGCGTTTTTCTTTTCACTGTCGCTCTATCTGGAAAGTTGGAGCGTTGGACGGGCCCGAAACGCGGTCTCGGCGCTTTTGGATCTGGCGCCGCCCACGGCGCGTGTCCTGAAGGATGACGGATCAGAGGCCGATGTTCCGGCCGCAGAAGTAGCCGTGGGGGCGCGGTTTATCGTCAGAGGGGGTGATCGCATCCCGCTTGATGGTGAGGTCATTGATGGGGCAGGGGCTGTGGATCAGGCCCCGATCACTGGCGAAAGTGCGCTTGTTCCCAAGGAAGCAGGGGACGATGTTTATGCGGGCACGATCAACGGAGAGGGCACGCTTACGGTCCGCGCAACGAAAGCGGCAACCGATACGGTCTTGTCAAAAATCATCCGCATGGTTGGCGACGCGCACTCGAAACGTGCCGAGGTCGAACAATGGGTCGCGAAGTTTGCCCGGATTTACACGCCGATCGTGATGGTTCTGGCGGCAGCAATCGCCGTCTTGCCACCCCTCTTTTTTGGCGGCGCCTGGGATTATTGGTTCTACAACGCTCTGGTCCTGCTGGTGATCGCGTGCCCCTGTGCCCTCGTCATTTCGACTCCGGTATCCATTGTTGCCGCCCTTGCTGCATCCGCTCGGGCCGGCGTGCTGATCAAAGGCGGGGCCTATGTCGAGGCACCCGGTCGCACCACCGCACTTGCGATGGACAAAACCGGCACCATTACCATGGGCGAACCCGAAGTGGCCGCTGTCTATCCCTTGGGTGACGTATCTAAATCAGAGCTATTGGCCCTTGCCGGTGCCCTGGAGGCGCGGTCGTCGCATCCTCTTGCGCGCGCCATTCTTGGCAAGGCTGAAACCGACGGTATTGCAGTGCAAGCCGCCAAGGACACCCGCACCGTCCCAGGTCGTGGGTTGGTGGGGCGCATCGACGGAAGAGATGTCTGGCTTGGATCGGATCGTTTCGCAGAGGAAAAAGGCTTTGGCGAAACCATCCCGTCAGACCTTCGGAATCAGATTGAAGGGGCCGGAAGCACCTTGGTCGCGGTTGGCGACGAAGGCGGCGTAACCGGTATTCTTGAACTCCGCGACCGCATTCGCCCCAACGCCAAGGGCATTGTTGCACAGCTTCATGCGCAGGGCGTCAAGACAATCATAATGCTGACGGGCGACAACGAGCGGACAGCACGTGCCGTGGCGGCCGAGGTCGGCATCGATGAAGTCCGCGCGGAACTCTTGCCCGAAGACAAGGTGACAGCCATCGAAGAGCTGGTCGCGCAACATGACATGGTTGCGATGATTGGCGACGGGGTCAACGATGCGCCCGCTATGGCGCGCGCGCATTACGGGATTGCCATGGGGGCCGTTGGCTCTGATGCCGCCATTGAAACGGCCGATATCGCGTTGATGACAGATGATATCGGCAAGGTGCCTTGGCTGATCGGTCATTCGCGCAGAACAATGTCGATCATCCGGCAGAACATTGGCATCTCTCTGGCCACTAAGGCTTTGTTCGTCGGCTTGACCGCGTTTGGTATGGCTACGATGTGGGGCGCTATCGCAGCCGATGTGGGTGTCTCGCTGGTGGTGGTCGCCAATGCGCTGCGCCTTCTGCGGGCTCGCGAAACCCCCAACGATGACCAGGGTGGAGAAAAAATTGGCGAACAGATGGCGAAAGGCGCGCTGGCCCATGGACATTGATCAGATCGCTGCGTGTCGGCCGTCTTGCCGGAATAGATCTTCCACAAACGGGCAACCCGTTGGCTGAGACGGCCGCGCCGCAGGGCGCAGCCCTTGTCAGGAAAAACGTCGGCGCAGAACAACGTTGAAGGCTTCAATCGCCACCACCATGACAATTACCGCAAGAGTGGCGCTCGCGGCTTTGTCATATTGGAAAGAGCGCACATAGGTCTGGATGTAAAAACCAATCCCCCCGGCACCGACGATGCCAAGGACCAGCGACTCGCGCAGGTTCAGCTCAAACCGGAAGATTGTGTCGCGCGCAATCACGGGTGCCATCTGTGGCCAGATCGCATACCGAAGCCGCGCGAGTGTTCCCGCGCCCGCACTTTCCAAGGCGGCAAGGGGCGCGCGTGACACGCCGTCGATTGCCTCGGCATAGAACTTGGCCAGCATGCCCGTCGCGTGGAACGCAACCGCAATGATGCCGGGCAGGGGACCAAGCCCGACTGCACCCACCATCAGCATCGCCACCAATATCAGCGGAATGGCCCGGATGATCGCCAGCACCGTTCGGATCGGACGAAAAAACACCGGTGGGGCCATCGTCTCGGACGCAAGAAGCCCCAATGGGACAGACAGGAAGACAGCGCCAAGCGTGCCGATAATTGCAATGCGCAGCGTCTCGGCGCTGCCCTTGATGATATCGTCCATCACCGAAGGATCGGGCGGGAACATGCGGCCCAGGAAATCGGCTATCCTTGTTCCGGCCGAGGCGAGACGTGTCATTTCGACATCGGTGGTGATCAACGACCAAAGGACTGCGCCGCCAACCAATAGTGCGGCCAAGAAGCTGCCGGACCCACGTGAACGCATCAGATCACCGCCCTGAGGCCGTTGGCCGGTATCTGCACGGCACCACGATAAAGCTCTGTCGTAGCGTCATCGGACAACTCGGTCGCGGGCACATCGAATGCGATCCCCCCATCCCGCATGCCGACGATGCGCTGTGCGAAACGCCGCGCAAGTTCGGGTTGATGCGATGAGAATAGAACGGTCGCGCCACGCGCGCGTGCTGCCTCTGTCAACAGTGTCAAAATCTCTGCAGCGCGAGTCGGGTCGAGACTGCTGACCGGTTCATCCGCCAAGATCAATTGCGGTTCTTGCGCCAGGCATCGGGCAATGGCGACGCGTTGCCTTTGGCCGCCACTCAGGCTATCGACCCTGCGCCTTGCAAGGTCCGCAATTCCGCAATCGCCAAGCGCACTCTGTGCGACCTGAAGATCGTATGATGTGGGCAATCCAAGAAAGGCTCGAAGCGGCGACATCCGTCCAAGACGACCGTTGAGCACGTTGCGCAGAACGGTGGCGCGTTCGACCAAAGCAAATTCCTGAAAAACGAAGCCGGTGGTCGGGCGATGGGCCTTCGGCGGCGGGCAATCCGGATCAAGCGGGTTGCCGAAGATCGAGACCCGGCCTTGCCAGTCCCGAAGCCTGCCATCAAGCAGCGTTAGACATGTCGTCTTGCCGGCGCCGGACGGTCCAAGAAGCGCGACGATCTCGCCTGCCGGAACCGAAAGCGACAGGTGTTCCAACGCCGGGGTGTCTGCACCGGAATGGGAGAAACTGACATCGTCGACTTGCGCGGCAACTTGCATCACAGAAGCCCGAATCGTCGCGCCATCTCCCGCACCCCATCGTAGGCACCGGGATCGGAAAGGACATAGCCGTCGGGTCCGTAGAGATAACGGAGCATTTCTCGGTTCTCGGGTTGGTTCAGCTTCATCATGGCGTCGACGAACCTTGTTTGAACACCATCGTCAAGCCCGGGACGCGCGATTACGACATGGCTCGGGATCGCTTCGCTTTCCGCAATCCAAGTCACCTCGGCCTGTTGTTCGGGCGTAAGAAGCAAATCTGCATACTGGCTCGCGCCTGCGGCATCGACCAGACCCTCTGCCATTGCTTGCATCGCTTGTTGATATCCACCGGCAAAATAGACGCGTCCAAAGAAGGTCTCTGCCTTTTCCGGACTTTCGATCAGGCCCGCATTGATGAATTCGGCGAGCGGATAAAGATAACCTGATTCCGAAATCGGGTCGGCGAAGGCAATGTAGCGACCGCGCAGATCGGCAAGCGTCTTGATACCGCTGTCGCGGCGCACGAAGATGCGGCCAGTGTAGCTTGGCGCATCGCGATAGACTTCGGACAGAAGCGGCACGGCGCCGATCTCTGCCTCTGCCAACACAAAGGGCAGCGCGCCCATGAAAGAGATGTCCGCGTCGCCGTTGCGCAACGCTTCAACTGCGGCGGCATGGTCAATAGTCACAAACCCTTCGACGGGCACTCCGATTTCACCGGTCAGCCAGCCCGTGACCGCCTCGATATCGCCGAGTAGTTTCTCTGGGTTCTCCTGCGGAATGAAGGCAAGGCGCAGGGCGCGTTCCTGCGCAACAAGCGGGTTTGTGGCAGCCAAGGCGACCGCTACGCCAGCCAGAGTCAATACGGTTCTGCGGTTCATTTGGATTGTCATCAGAACGCCCTTTGGTCAATTGCGGCGGCTTGGGTTTGAAAAGCAGTCCAACTTGCCTCGGCGGTTGCCCAGTCACCTTCGCGCACCGCAGAACCAACATCAGCAAGTATTTCCGCCAACGCATACACCTCGGGCCGGGCGGCAAGATTGGACATCGTGCTGGCATCGGCAGAAAGATCTGCCGCCACGGTGTCGGTTAACAGAAGGATGTGCTCGGCATCCCGCCGGGGCAGCAGCGTGTCCAGCGTCGACGCGAAGGTCGTCAGTTCCGTGAACGCAAGGCGGAAGGCGGTGTTTTCGTCGTCAAACGCCTCGTACGGCTTGTCCGCAGAGCCCACGGTTTCGATATAGGCCGTGAGGTCCGCACGCTCTGATGCGGTCAAGCCAAGAGATTTCGTATCGTCGAACCAATCCACAACTGCGGCCAAAGTGGGCAAGGATCCATCGTGGAAATACGGGGCCGTGTAAGCCGTCCCAAGCAAGGTGGGTGTGTCAAAAGCGCCTGCGCGCGCATCAACATAAGGCGCCGCAGCCGAGCCGATATCGTAGGCTTGCCGGTCGAGGAAATTTCCGTCCGGCACATGGCAACTGGCGCAGGATCGTTCGCCAAGCCCCGCGAAGGGACGGTTGAAGATCGCTTCGCCGCGCCTTGCCGCTTCGGGGGCGGCGTCGGTCAACTTGCCATCTGCGGTCAACTTGGAGTTTGGCAAGAAATCGAACTCAAGCATATAGGCGACCAACGCGTCCAACATGAACGGCGTCGGTTCATCACCGCCAAACTCGCCCACAATGACGTTGCGCGTGAACTCACGCAAAGAAGCAAAGCGACCGTCACGACCGTAAGGCCCGGTAAAGCGCAAGCCCCGCAGGCTTGGTATGTCGATGGGATCGTCACGCCGATCGTTGAAGATCGGGTTGAAAAAGGCACCATCCACGTCGATGGCACCGGGTTGGTGACTGGCACCGGGAATGAACAGCCGCTGGTTCACGTCCGACCGGTTGTGGCATGTGGAACAGGCAATCCCAAGGTCACGCGCGGGGCTGCCGAATATCTGCGTGCTGTCAAACAGCATGTCGCCATAGGCAACGAGTGGAAGGTCTACCTCGTCGATGCCCCGTTCCTCGAAATTGAGAACGAGCCGCGGAAGCGGATCCTGATCGAATATGTCCGATCCCGGTGGCAGGCTGGGCGGCACGTCGATAGCGCGTCCGCTTATCGCGGCGATTTCTGGCAATGTGTTCAAGGTGTCGCGTGGCGCAAAGCTATCCACGAGATAGTTCCGTTCAAGATAGTCAGAAATCACCTCGCTTGCGGCGACCATGGTCGCCCGATCAGCGGGTATCCCACCTGTCCCCAGTATACCGGACGACCCGGCACCACTGTTCAAGTCCAGCCATGCGAGGCCGATGTCACGCGCCGCGTCAGGATCGGCAGCAGTTACGCCATCGGCAAATGCACGATAAAGATCGCGACCCGTCTGCACCGCTTTTCGTGCATCCGATGGGTCAGTGGCGACCAATGCCCGCCCCAGTTCTTCCTCGATCCTGAGCGCGATCAATCGCGTGGCCTCGGCGAAGAGCGCCTGTCGATCCTCTTGCTCGATGGCCTTTAGCAGCCGCGAGGTATCAACACCGCTTTTGGCTCCCAGCGATTTCAGAGCGCCGTTGGTAAATTCGGAATTGCGATGGGGTTCAGACCAAGCCGTCGCAACCTTGTCCCAAGGCAAGGGTTCCAGATTTCCCAGAAAAAGCGTCAGGCGATAGGCCGCGGCCTCTGGAATCCATGGCGCCTCTTTTGCAGGCGTGGCCGAAACCGGCCCTGAAAGAACTGCCGCACAGATAAACGCCGTGAAAAACAGCCTCTGGAAAATCAAGATCAACAAAGCCTCCGAAATTGAAAGTTAGCCATGGCTAATATATCTACCCATAGCAAACAAGTTGTCAATCTATCCGTCTCGCTTCATTGTAGGGCTATGACAAAGCTGGAATCGAATGACCGTGAAACCGTTGAGCCCGTCGTCAGGGCACCTGAAGCACAAGCAGAGGGGTTTGCGACGGTCCGCCAGGCCCATGAGTCCGAAATGGCAGAGGATTACGTGGAACTGATTGCCGAGCTCATCGAAACGCAGGGAGAAGCGCGACCGGTCGAGATCGCCGAGCGCCTTGGGGTCAAACCACCCACAGTCACCAAGAACATCTCACGGCTCAAGGCTGCGGGGTTGGTTCGCCGAGAGCCCTATCGCGCCATTTTCCTTACCGAAAACGGTCAGGCACTGGCCGAGACCTGCAAGCGGCGCCACCGGATCGTGGTGGCATTTCTCAGGGGACTCGGGATCGACGAAGAAACAGCCGAGCGGGATGCAGAAGGCATCGAGCATCATGTCAGCGAGGCGACACTTAAGGCCTTTGAGCGCCACATTCTTCAAAACAGTTGAAACCGATGGCGACGACCGCCGGAAACACCCTCATCAGAAACTGGAACGTCGCCCCCGTCACTGTGCCCGATCACTCGTGCGTCAAGCCAAAATGCGGGTGAGGGTGAGGGTGAGGGTGGTTGAGACAAACATGCCAGCAATCCAAACAAAATTGCACAGCGCGCCGCATATTGGGTCGTGTCGAGACGATTCCCTTGCTGTTTCCTGGCCAGGAAAGCGACCAAGATCGCTTTCGTTCCATGCTCGACCAGAATGGCCGCAACCGCCGTGAGAGGCCCAACAGCCAAAAGTTTTTTGGGAACTTCTTGCGGTTATCCCAGCCAGACATCGAGAAACAACATCAGAACCAGGCCAATTGCCAGACCGAGGGTCGCTTTGTTCTGATGTCCGCTGCGATGAGTTTCTGGGATGATCTCGTGACTGATCACATAGAGCATTGCCCCGGCGGCAAAGGCCAACCCCCATGGCAAGATCGGCTCGGACAAAGTAATAATACCCGCACCCAGCAAGCCGCCAACAGGCTCGACCAGACCGGTCAGGGCTGCGATGCCCCATGCGCGAAGTTTGGAATATCCTTCCCCTAACAGTGCAACTGCGACGGCAAGACCCTCTGGAGCATTCTGAAGCCCGATACCGATGGCAATAGGCAGCCCACCTTCGACACCACCAGAGCCGAACCCCACGCCGACCGCGAGACCTTCGGGGAAATTGTGGATCGTGATCGCGATGATAAACAGCCAAACCCGTCGGAGCGACGCCGCTTCAGGGCCTTCACGCCCTGTCTTGAAATGCTCGTGCGGTAGCTTCTCGTTCATCAACGCCACAGCGCCCATGCCAAGCAAAATTGCGATACTAACAATCGCGGCAGGGGCCGCTCCGTTCTCGAACATCGGTTCGGCAGCATCAAGTGCTGGGATGATCAAAGAAAAGAACGACGCCGCCAACATCACACCTGCGGCAAACCCCAGCGAGAGGTCGCGTGTCGCGCGCGACGGAACACGTCCCAAGAGAATGGGAGCCGCGCCAAAGGCAGTCATCAGCCCCGCCGCGAGACTGCCAAGAAATCCTAATGCGATCGGAGAAAGGGCGTCCAAGTCGAATCCAGTCTAGTTTTCAGCGTAAAACATAGAGATTTCGGTCGACCCGTCTTGGCTGGTCAGAAACACATCGCAGGCCTCGCGATCATCTTTCGAACCCATACCCGGCGAACCACAAGCCAAGCCTGGCACAGCCAGACCGACCGTATCGGGACGTTCTTCAAGAAGCCGACGAAAGCCGGTGGCCGGGACGTGGCCTTCGATCACGTGGTCCTCAAGAAAGGCAGTATCAAAAGAAGCCATGCGCTGTGGCACCCCGCTGTCGAGCTTCAGACGAACGCGCCATCCGCCAAACATGTCATCGTTGGCCGGTGCAAACCCGTTCTCTTCCAATGCTCTATCCAGCCAAGACAGCATCCGCAACCATTGGTTTTCTTTACATCAAGCTGGGCAGGCTCGGGCAAGTGCCGTATCTGCGACAAAACCGCTAAATCCAATGGGCGAGGGCGGCGACTTAGGACTTCAATGCTCAAAGCCTTTCGTTCTCATTGTTCGCAACCAGAGTGGCGAGGTGGGTTTCGAGCCGCACACGAGCCTCTTTCAACCGGGCACCGGCCTGGGCGTCCTGTGTCTTGTCACCTGTCGCAGCCGCAAGCCGGTCATCTGAAAGCGGGTCGGTTGGCCGAAATGCCACCCATTATGGCAAATCCCATGGCCCAATACCTCACTCTCATGATGTCCTCTCCGCTCTGTCTTGTATCGCACGCCGGATTTTCGGCACCGCGAATTCTTTCGGTTCGTGATAGTCGATTGTGCTCACAAAACGCCCCCCGGCATCGAACAGGAAAACGCTCGCGGTATGGTTCATTGTATAGTCGCCCGTATCGGTCGGCACCTTCCGGTAGCTGACCCGGAACCCGTGCGCCGCCTGGGCGATCTGGTCGGGCGTTCCCGTCCCGCCGCGAATGGCGGGGTGGAAGTATCCCACATATTCGGCCATCGCCAAACACGGCCCGCCCGAGATCATGAATACGGATCAGGGCAGCCAGTTCACCGGGTCGGCCTGGATCACCACGCTGACCAAAGCTG